>NZ_JANEWH010000340.1:0-393 GCF_028069715.1 Kluyvera sp. Awk 3
CATCAAGCTGCTTGTTGTTATCCACCGCTTTGGAGTCGAAGCCGTAGTTGGCGTACACCTCAACATCGATTGGGCCCGCTTTGATGTTGTGGGTTTTGGTGGTCAGCGCGTAGTGGCCGTCGTCACCGGTGTCGGAGTTACCGGTACAGGTGATGCGCGACGGGTTCGACTCATCGGCCATCACTTCCGGACTACAGGATTTCACCTGAGCCACCGTGGCCACGTCGAACTGCACGCCGCCAATATCAAAGTTTTTCACCCCGGCACCCTGGCCGTCGTGGTTCATCCAGAAGTAGTCGTTGATACCCTGTTGCGGACGCTGGTGGAAGTCACGACCGGCCCAGATATAGGCGTTCGGGTTGGATTCGAGCACGTTGGTCACGCCGACGTAGG
>NZ_JANEWH010000341.1:0-383 GCF_028069715.1 Kluyvera sp. Awk 3
TCTTTCCTCTGTAATGGCACAAGAATTTACTCAGGAACAAATCGACGCCATTGTGGCCAAAGCCGTCGATAAAGCACTGGCGGATCGTCAGGCCAAAATGGACGCCGCCGCCGCGAAGAAGGTGGATCTGGAGACCAACCCACAGACCGCAGCAGCGACGCCGGATATGGCGGTACCGTTCGGCCTGAAGTTCAGCGGCTACGCCCGCTACGGCGCGCATTTCCAGGCGGGCGATCAGAAATACGTCGGCGTGGATGGCTCTTATAACGGCGCCTCGGCGATCGGTCGTCTGGGTAACGAAGGCAACGGCGGCGAATTCCAGCTCACCAAGGCCTTTAAGAGCGAAAAAGGCGCGATCTGGGATATCAACGTAATGTTCGACC
>NZ_JANEWH010000342.1:0-369 GCF_028069715.1 Kluyvera sp. Awk 3
GAAGCGAACCGGGGGAACTGAAACATCTAAGTACCCCGAGGAAAAGAAATCAACCGAGATTCCCCCAGTAGCGGCGAGCGAACGGGGAGCAGCCCAGAGTCTGAATCAGCTTGTGTGTTAGTGGAACGGTCTGGAAAGTCCGACGGTACAGGGTGATAGTCCCGTACACCAAAATGCACAGGTTGTGAACTCGAAGAGTAGGGCGGGACACGTGGTATCCTGTCTGAATATGGGGGGACCATCCTCCAAGGCTAAATACTCCTGACTGACCGATAGTGAACCAGTACCGTGAGGGAAAGGCGAAAAGAACCCCGGCGAGGGGAGTGAAAAAGAACCTGAAACCGTGTACGTACAAGCAGTGGGAGCACC
>NZ_JANEWH010000343.1:0-354 GCF_028069715.1 Kluyvera sp. Awk 3
CTCACACAGATTGTCTGATGAAAAATAGCAGTAAAGAATCTCTGCAGGCTTGTAGCTCAGGTGGTTAGAGCGCACCCCTGATAAGGGTGAGGTCGGTGGTTCAAGTCCACTCAGGCCTACCAAATTCTTCCTGATACCGCGTTGTGAAACGACTCGCATACTTCAGTATGCTTCGCCGTTCCACGCCTTGTCTCAGAAAGAATTACGGTTTTAAGAGATTCTGTCAAACGATGGGGCTATAGCTCAGCTGGGAGAGCGCCTGCTTTGCACGCAGGAGGTCTGCGGTTCGATCCCGCATAGCTCCACCATCTTTACTGCAACAAACCAAGAAAACTTCAGAGTGTACCTGAAAAG
>NZ_JANEWH010000344.1:0-351 GCF_028069715.1 Kluyvera sp. Awk 3
CGACTGACGGCCCGATGCCGCAGACTCGTGAGCACATCCTGCTGGGTCGTCAGGTAGGCGTTCCGTACATCATCGTGTTCCTGAACAAATGCGACATGGTTGATGACGAAGAGCTGCTGGAACTGGTTGAAATGGAAGTTCGTGAACTTCTGTCTCAGTACGATTTCCCGGGCGACGACACTCCGATCGTTCGTGGTTCTGCTCTAAAAGCGCTGGAAGGCGACGCAGAGTGGGAAGCGAAAATCATCGAACTGGCTGGCTTCCTGGATTCTTACATCCCAGAACCAGAGCGTGCGATTGACAAGCCGTTCCTGCTGCCGATCGAAGACGTATTCTCCATCTCCGGTCGTG
>NZ_JANEWH010000345.1:0-293 GCF_028069715.1 Kluyvera sp. Awk 3
CACTGGCAGTCTCCTTTGAGTTCCCGGCCGAACCGCTGGCAACAAAGGATAAGGGTTGCGCTCGTTGCGGGACTTAACCCAACATTTCACAACACGAGCTGACGACAGCCATGCAGCACCTGTCTCAGAGTTCCCGAAGGCACCAAAGCATCTCTGCTAAGTTCTCTGGATGTCAAGAGTAGGTAAGGTTCTTCGCGTTGCATCGAATTAAACCACATGCTCCACCGCTTGTGCGGGCCCCCGTCAATTCATTTGAGTTTTAACCTTGCGGCCGTACTCCCCAGGCGGTCTAT
>NZ_JANEWH010000346.1:0-284 GCF_028069715.1 Kluyvera sp. Awk 3
GGCTCTTATAACGGCGCCTCGGCGATCGGTCGTCTGGGTAACGAAGGCAACGGCGGCGAATTCCAGCTCACCAAGGCCTTTAAGAGCGAAAAAGGCGCGATCTGGGATATCAACGTAATGTTCGACCACTGGAGCGACGAAGTGAACCTGAAAAAGGCCTACGTCGGCGTGACCAACGTGCTCGAATCCAACCCGAACGCCTATATCTGGGCCGGTCGTGACTTCCACCAGCGTCCGCAACAGGGTATCAACGACTACTTCTGGATGAACCACGACGGCCAGGG
>NZ_JANEWH010000347.1:0-278 GCF_028069715.1 Kluyvera sp. Awk 3
TACCTGACCACCTGTGTCGGTTTGGGGTACGATTTGATGTTACCTGATGCTTAGAGGCTTTTCCTGGAAGCAGGGCATTTGTTACTTCAGCACCGTAGTGCCTCGTCATCACACCTCAGCGTTAGTAAGCGTCCGGATTTACCTAAACGCTCCGCCTACATGCTTAAACCGGGACAACCGTCGCCCGGCTAACATAGCCTTCTCCGTCCCCCCTTCGCAGTAACACCAAGTACAGGAATATTAACCTGTTTCCCATCGACTACGCCTTTCGGCCTCGC
>NZ_JANEWH010000348.1:0-275 GCF_028069715.1 Kluyvera sp. Awk 3
CCATCAATTAACCTTCCGGCACCGGGCAGGCGTCACACCGTATACGTCCACTTTCGTGTTTGCACAGTGCTGTGTTTTTAATAAACAGTTGCAGCCAGCTGGTATCTTCGACTGATTTCAGCTCCATCCGCAAGGGACTTCACCTACGTATCAGCGTGCCTTCTCCCGAAGTTACGGCACCATTTTGCCTAGTTCCTTCACCCGAGTTCTCTCAAGCGCCTTGGTATTCTCTACCTGACCACCTGTGTCGGTTTGGGGTACGATTTGATGTTACC
>NZ_JANEWH010000349.1:0-275 GCF_028069715.1 Kluyvera sp. Awk 3
CCATCAATTAACCTTCCGGCACCGGGCAGGCGTCACACCGTATACGTCCACTTTCGTGTTTGCACAGTGCTGTGTTTTTAATAAACAGTTGCAGCCAGCTGGTATCTTCGACTGATTTCAGCTCCATGAGTAAATCACTTCACCTACATATCAGCGTGCCTTCTCCCGAAGTTACGGCACCATTTTGCCTAGTTCCTTCACCCGAGTTCTCTCAAGCGCCTTGGTATTCTCTACCTGACCACCTGTGTCGGTTTGGGGTACGATTTGATGTTACC
>NZ_JANEWH010000035.1:0-38441 GCF_028069715.1 Kluyvera sp. Awk 3
CCCACCCCAGGACCCGGCTGGAGAATGTTGACGCGAGGATGACGATTCGCCAGGCGAATCAATTCCCAGACGTTAATCCCCTGATCGGCGCAGATCAGCGACAGTTCGTTAGCAAACGCGATGTTAACGTCGCGGAAGCTGTTTTCCGTCAGCTTACACATCTCGGCGGTGCGGGCGTTGGTCACCACGCATTCGCCTTCGAGGAAAATGTTGTACAGCTCGCTGGCGCGAGCGGAGCACACCGGCGTCATGCCGCCAATGACGCGGTCGTTTTTAATCAGTTCGACCATCACCTGCCCCGGCAACACGCGTTCCGGGCAGTAGGCAATGTTAATATCCGCCTGCTCGCCAACCTGCTGCGGGAAGGTCAGATCCGGGCGCATCTCAGCCAACCAGCCGGCCATTTGCTCGGTCGCGCCAACCGGCGAGGTGGACTCGAGGATCACCAGCGCCCCTTTCTTTAGCACTGGCGCAATGGAACGCGCTGCCGCTTCGACATAAATCATATCCGGCTCGTGATCGCCTTTAAACGGCGTCGGCACGGCAATCAGGTAAGCGTCGGCCGCTTCTGGCGTGGTGGTGGCGCGCAGATAGCCATCCGCCACTGCGGTTTTCACCACCCTGTCGAGATCGGGTTCGACAATATGAATTTCACCGCGGTTGATGGTATCCACCGCGTGTTGATTGATATCGACGCCCACAACCTGCTTTTGCCGGGAAGCAAACGCCGCCGCTGTAGGAAGGCCGATATAGCCCAGACCGATCACCGAGAGGGTTGAGAAACTCATAACGTTACCTGATTATTTTTTAATGCTGCCAAAATACGTTCGCATGCCCGGCCATCCCCGTAAGGGTTATGGGCCCGGCTCATCCTTTGATATTCTTCGTCATCGCGCAGCAGGCGCGTAACTTCATCCACAATGCGTTGGCTATCCGTTCCCACCAGGCGGACCGTGCCGGCATCGATGGCTTCCGGACGCTCAGTGGTTTCACGCATCACCAGTACGGGTTTGCCCAGCGACGGCGCCTCTTCCTGAATGCCGCCCGAATCGGTGAGAATCAGCCATGCATGATTCATCAACCAGACAAACGGCAAGTAGTCCTGCGGTTCAATCAATATGACGCTATCGATGTGCCCCAGAATCCGATTGACCGGTTCGCTGACATTCGGATTGAGGTGCACCGGATACACAATTTGCACATCCGGGTTATCCGCGGCAATTTTGGCCAGCGCATGACAAATATGTTCAAAGCCCTGACCAAAACTCTCGCGACGGTGCCCTGTGACCAGAATCGTCTTTTTGCCATTGCTGAGGAACGGATAACGCTGCGCCATATCGCTACGCAGCGCGGTATCGCTCAGCACCCGGTCGCGAACCCAGAACAGCGCGTCAATCACCGTGTTGCCGGTAACGAAAATGCGCTTATCCGGCAGGTTCTCCCGCAGCAGATTCTGCCGCGAGTTTTCGGTCGGCGCGAAATGATACATCGCCAGGTGCCCGGTGAGCGTGCGATTCGCTTCTTCCGGCCACGGCGAATAGAGATCGCCCGTGCGCAGCCCCGCTTCCACATGACCAACGGGAATGCGCTGATAAAAAGCCGCCAGGCTTGCCGCGGCGGTCGTTGTCGTGTCGCCATGCACCAGCACAACGTCTGGTTTAAACGACTCCAGGACAGGCTTCAACCCCTGCAGAATGCGGCAGGTTATTTCGGTTAAACCCTGTCCTGGACTCATGATGTTGAGGTCATAGTCCGGAACAATGGAGAAGAGGTTTAGCACCTGATCAAGCATTTCCCTATGCTGTGCGGTGACGCATACTTTTGCCTCAAAATGAGGATCCTTTGCTAGCGCATGAACCAGAGGCGCCATTTTGATCGCCTCCGGACGTGTGCCAAATACAGTCAGAACTTTCACATCGATTCTCTTCTATAGATGAACCAGGCCCATCGCCCTTCACCATTGATGGGTATTTACTGCGTGCGACGACGCGCCAGTGCCACCCCCGCACCCACCAATGCGCCGACAATGCCCCACATCACCATCAGGAATACGCGGCGCGGGCTGGTGCGTTTTACCGGCTCCTCCGGTGTGCGCAAATACCGATAAGTCTGAAAACTCTTTGCCAGCGTCGGCCCCACGTTGAGGGTCGTCAGCATAGCGCGCGCCTGGTCGTAATCCAGATCGAAGGTCGGCCCAACGGCCTGCAGGTTTTCCAGTCGTGCCTGCAGCATCGGACGTCCCAGTAAAGAAAGCTCGGAATCCGGCAGCTCATCGGCCGGTACATCCGTGACGCTACGGGTAATATTGTTCTGCTGCGCAATTTTCAGCGCGGCTTCAATGCTGTGCAGACGGCGATTGAAAATCGCCTGAGCCACCTCTTCCTGACGCTTCACCTGCGCTTTCACCTGAATGGTTCGCGCGGCCCACGCGCCTTTCAGCTCGTCATTCAGATGCCCCGCGGCACGTTCGCTGGCAAACGCCACGTACTGGCGCAGCAGGTTATTGGCGTCCTGCGCGGTCTCTGCGCTCAGCGTGACGCTGTCGCTCACGTTTTTTTGCGCATCGCCAGGAATGAACTGAATGTCGTTAATCAGGTCATCAAGCTGGGCGGCATCGGCGCGGGAATTGCCCACCATCCGCTGCTTGTAGTAGTCCGTCTGCGACCAGAAATCACGACGGGTATCCCAGGAGGCGAGCTGCATAACGAACTCTTTGTAAACTTCATCCATCACCGACGGCGGCGTCGTGGTGGTTGGGTTAACCTTCACATCCAGATTGCGCAGGAATTGCTGCTGCGAGTAATAGCCGCCTAGCATGTTGACCGTTGGCCGGTCGGTGATCGCCGTGGTGCTCCATTCCTGTCGGGCAAAAAAGGTATAAATCAGCACCACAGCGGCAAATAGCACCGCAAGGCCGATAATCCAGTGTTTCCCCGACCACAACGCGCGAAACAGGCCACGAATATCCAGTTCATTCTCCGCACTTGATAACTGTGCTTCCGGTAATGGTTGTGTCATTACTACCCCAGTTTTACTTGGTTAATTTTGGATTTTTTTCACTGTTCCGACGCATTCTGCGCTTCATGCGTTTAATAAAACGCGCCACTTTCCATGCCCGCTTGATGCAGTAACCGTAGAGGCCAAAAGCCATCAGGAACAAAATCAGCATGACCCATTCAGGCACAACGCGAGTGTATTCGGCAGCCACGCCAATGCCCGCCAGCAACGCGGCGGCAACCGTAATCAACACCAGCGCCTGACGAGAGGTGAAGCCCGCACGCATGATCAGATGGTGAATATGCTGACGGTCAGCCGAGAACGGGCTCATGCCCTTACGCAGACGGCGATACATAATCGCCACCATGTCCATAAGCGGAATGGCGACAATCCACAGCGCGGTGACCGGACTAATCGGGTGATGTGTACCCTGGGTGGTTTCCAGCAGGATCCAGATAACGGTGAAGCCAATCAGCGTACTGCCGGCATCCCCCATAAAGACTTTATAGCGACGCCCCAGCACGCCCAGGTTGAGCATAATGTATGGCAGGATGGCGGCAATCATGGCAAAGCACCACATGGCGAGGCTGGTCTGCCCGTCAAACCACAGAATCAGACCAATGGCGCCGAAGCTGACGCTCGACAGGCCGCCAAGCAGGCCATCGATACCGTCCACCATATTGAAAGCATTGATGATGGCCCAGACGGCAAACAAGGTCAGGAAGAAGCCAAACGGACCGAGCACCAGCTCCCACGAGCCGAAGATATAGCCGAGGCTGCGCAGGTACAGCCCTCCGACGCTCATCATCACAATACCAATCAGCGCCTGAATGATTGCGCGAATTTTAACGCTGATGTCATAACGGTCGTCGAGTGCGCCGACCAGCACGAGTACGCCAGCACAGGCCAGATAAAGGGAAGCATGCGGGATGTAGTAATTGGCGATCGCAAAAGTGAGGCAAATACCGGCGTATACAGAGATGCCGCCCACAAGCGGGATAACCCCCTGGTGACGTTTACGAAAATTAGGTCTGTCCACCAACCCGATCTTTTTAGCCACCCGGCGGGCGAAAAAAAGAAATACGGTGGTGAACAAAAAAATACTGATCAGGTCAGTACCGACGGCCAGTAAACTCACAATTTATACTCGCTGCGAATATTAGTAGCGAAAGTATACCCACGATAACTACTCATCAGAAGAGGAAGCCTGATGAATATTGGGGAAACTCGCCTGATTTATAACCAATTTTACAAACTAGCTATTATTGTAGCCGTAAACCGCAATTGTCCGCGAAAAAAAAGCGGAACCCCATCGGCGAAACTCCTAAAAACAAAAACGCCACACAATTGTGTGGCGTTTTTCAGCGAAAAACCGTGTTTTACGAACGTTTCATCATGTCGAAGAAATCGTCGTTGGTCTTGGTCATGGCCAGTTTGTTAATGAGGAATTCCATCGCGTCGATTTCACCCATCGGATGGATGATTTTGCGCAGGATCCACATTTTCTGCAGCTCTTCAGGCGTGGTGAGCAGCTCTTCTTTACGGGTACCGGAACGGTTGTAGTCGATAGCCGGGAAGACGCGTTTTTCCGCAATCTTACGAGAGAGATGCAGTTCCATGTTGCCGGTACCTTTAAACTCTTCGTAGATAACTTCATCCATTTTAGAGCCGGTATCGATAAGCGCAGTGGCGATGATGGTCAGGCTGCCGCCCTCTTCCACGTTACGCGCCGCGCCGAAGAAACGCTTCGGACGATGCAGGGCGTTGGCGTCCACACCACCGGTCAGGACTTTACCGGAAGCCGGAACCACGGTGTTGTAGGCACGCGCCAGACGGGTGATGGAGTCGAGCAGGATGATCACGTCTTTCTTGTGTTCTACCAGACGTTTCGCCTTCTCGATAACCATTTCGGCTACCTGAACGTGGCGAGATGCCGGTTCGTCAAAGGTAGAAGCAACCACTTCACCTTTCACCAGACGCTGCATCTCGGTCACTTCTTCCGGACGTTCGTCAATCAGCAGCACCATCAGCACGCAGTCCGGGTGATTGTAGGCAATGCTCTGCGCGATGTTCTGCAGCAGCATGGTTTTACCGGCTTTCGGCGGCGCCACAATCAGACCACGCTGGCCGCGACCGATCGGCGATGCCAGATCCAGTACGCGAGCCGTTAAGTCTTCGGTAGAACCGTTACCACGTTCCATACGCAGACGGGAGTTTGCGTGCAGCGGGGTTAAGTTCTCGAACAGGATCTTGTTGCGCGAGTTTTCCGGCTTGTCGTAGTTAACTTCGTTAACTTTCAACAGCGCAAAGTAACGCTCACCCTCTTTCGGAGGACGAATCTTACCAGAGATGGTGTCACCAGTGCGGAGGTTGAAACGGCGGATTTGGCTGGGGGAAACGTAGATATCATCAGGGCCGGCGAGGTAGGAGCTGTCTGCGGAGCGGAGGAAACCAAATCCATCCTGCAGTATCTCCAGCACACCGTCGCCAAAGATATCTTCGCCACTCTTCGCGTGCTGCTTCAGGATGGCGAAAATGATGTCCTGCTTGCGCATACGTGCCTGGTTTTCCAGACCCATATTTTCGCCGAGAGTGATCAGCTCAGAAACCGGCGTGTTCTTTAATTCGGTAAGATTCATAATGGTGTGGGTTCTTAAACTCGGGGTAAATCTCGAACTTAATTTGTGAATGGTATGGCAGGGTCATCCGTGCCTGTTTACGGCCATCAACTCATGTCTGTTCGCTGCCTGGTCACAGGAAAGTACGCAGAACTGAAACGACAAGACGGAAAGAGTGACAAGCCTGGAATTTTTCAACCTCTGACGTGGCTAAATGCGACGGGAGGTTTGGGTCAAACAAGATTCAAACAAGGTATGTTTAAAACGAAGTCAAACTTAACTTAGCACGACTAAAGCCGGGCGTCCAGAGTTCCGCTCAATTTAAGAACACAGGACGCCCGAGTCGAATTGCTTACGCCAGGTTGGCGTCGAGGAACTCTTTGAGCTGGCCTTTAGACAGCGCGCCAACTTTGGTTGCAGCCACTTCGCCGTTCTTGAACAGCAGCAGCGTAGGGATACCGCGGATGCCATACTTCGGTGCAGTGCCCGGGTTCTGATCGATGTTCAGTTTGGCAACGGTCAGTTTACCCTGATACTCATCGGCGATTTCATCCAGAATCGGGGCGATCATTTTGCACGGACCACACCACTCTGCCCAGAAATCGACGAGGGTCAGCCCGTCAGCTTTGAGTACGTCCGTGTCAAAACTGTCGTCAGTCAGGTGAATAATTTTATCGCTCATATTTAACTCCACAGGAATAAGCCTGGTGTGTTGGTGTAGCATTAACCAACGAGGTGTTGATGTTGACTTCGCCAACAAAGGTTGACGTTATTTCACCGGATACGCTTTCTTAATGCAATAGTAAGCTGATATTCTACCACACTATGAGCAAAACACATTTAACTGAACAGAAGTTTTCCGACTTCGCCCTGCACCCTAAAGTGGTTGAAGCCCTTGAAAATAAAGGGTTTTATAATTGCACGCCCATTCAGGCGCTGGCTTTGCCGCTGACGCTTGCTGGACGTGATGTGGCTGGACAGGCGCAAACCGGTACCGGAAAAACGATGGCGTTCCTGACGTCAACGTTTCATTATCTTCTTTCTCACCCAGCAATTGCTGACCGCCAGGTGAACCAACCGCGCGCGTTAATTATGGCGCCGACCCGTGAGCTGGCGGTACAGATTCACGCTGACGCAGAGCCGCTGGCTCAGGCCACCGGTCTGAAGCTGGGCCTGGCCTACGGCGGTGACGGCTATGACAAACAGCTGAAAGTGCTGGAGAGCGGCGTCGATATTCTGATCGGCACCACCGGCCGTCTCATTGATTATGCAAAACAGAACCATATTAATCTGGGCGCGATCCAGGTCGTGGTGCTGGACGAAGCCGATCGTATGTACGATCTCGGCTTTATTAAAGATATCCGTTGGCTGTTCCGCCGCATGCCGCCGGCCAACCAGCGTCTGAACATGCTGTTCTCCGCCACCCTTTCTTACCGCGTACGCGAACTGGCGTTCGAGCAAATGAACAACGCCGAATATGTGGAAGTGGAGCCAGAGCAGAAAACGGGCCATCGCATTAAAGAAGAGCTTTTCTATCCTTCCAATGAAGAAAAAATGCGTTTACTGCAAACGCTGCTGGAAGAAGAATGGCCCGATCGCGCGATTATCTTCGCCAACACCAAGCACCGCTGTGAAGACATCTGGGGCCACCTGGCTGCCGATGGTCATCGCGTCGGCCTGCTGACCGGTGACGTGGCGCAGAAAAAACGTCTGCGTATTCTGGAAGATTTCACCCGTGGCGATCTCGACATTCTTGTCGCGACCGACGTTGCGGCGCGCGGCCTGCACATTCCTGCTGTGACGCACGTCTTTAACTATGACCTGCCAGACGACTGTGAAGACTACGTACACCGCATCGGTCGTACCGGTCGCGCAGGCGCAAGCGGCCACTCAATTAGCCTCGCCTGTGAAGAGTATGCACTGAACTTGCCGGCCATTGAGACCTACACGGGTCACTCGATTCCGGTCAGTAAGTACAACCCGGATGCCTTGTTAACCGACCTGCCGAAGCCGCTGCGTCTGACGCGCGTTCGCCAGGGTAACGGTCCGCGTCGTTCGGGCGCGCCACGTAATCGTCGTCGTTCAGGTTAAATAAGTTATGCTCACTACCACCTCGCTGTACGCAGCCATTGATCTCGGTTCCAATAGTTTTCATATGCTGATTGTGCGCGAGGTGGCGGGTAGCATCCAGACGCTCACCCGTATCAAGCGTAAAGTGCGTCTGGCCGCCGGGCTGAGCCAGGACAACATCCTGTCGACGGAAGCCATGGAACGAGGCTGGCAGTGCCTGCGTCTGTTCGCCGAGCGATTACAGGATATTCCCCCCACGCAAATCCGCATCGTGGCAACCGCAACGCTGCGTCTTGCCGTGAATGCCGACGTCTTTATCGCCAAAGCCCAGGAGATCCTCGGCTGTCCGGTGCAGGTTATCCGCGGCGAAGAAGAAGCACGTCTGATTTATCAGGGCGTCGCGCACACCACTGGCGGCGACGATCGTCGTTTAGTGGTCGATATCGGCGGCGCCAGTACTGAACTGGTGACCGGCACCGGTGCGCAAACTACCTCGTTGTTCAGCCTGTCGATGGGCTGCGTGACCTGGCTGGAGCGCTACTTCACCGACCGTAATCTGGCGCAGGAACATTTCGACGAAGCGGAACGTGCCGCCCGTGAAGTGTTAAAGCCGGTCGCGGATGAACTGCGTCACCACGGCTGGAAAGTCTGTGTCGGTGCATCCGGTACGGTTCAGGCGTTGCAGGAAATCATGATGGCGCAGGGAATGGATGAACGCATCACCCTCGCAAAACTTCAGCAGCTCAAGCAGCGCGCCATCCAGTGTGGCCGTCTGGAAGAGCTGGAGATTGAAGGGTTAACGCTGGAACGCGCGCTGGTTTTCCCGAGCGGGCTGGCTATCCTGATCGCTATTTTTACCGAACTGAACATCCAGTGCATGACGCTGGCCGGCGGCGCGCTGCGCGAAGGGTTGGTTTACGGTATGCTGCATCTGGCGGTCGATGAAGATATTCGCAGCCGCACGCTGCGCAATATTCAGCGCCGTTTTATGGTCGACACAGAGCAGGCGAACCGCGTCGCACAGCTGGCGGATAACTTTGTCGATCAGGTTGCTAACAGCTGGGAACTGGAGCCATTAAGCCGCGAACTGCTGCTAAGCGCCTGCGCGCTGCATGAAATTGGCCTCAGCGTTGACTTCAAGCAAGCCCCGCAGCACGCAGCCTATCTGGTGCGTAACCTCGATCTACCGGGTTTTACCCCCGCACAGAAAAAGCTGCTCGCCACCCTGCTGTTAAACCAGACCAACACCGTCAATTTGCCTACGCTGCATCAGCAGAACGCCGTACCGCCGCGCGTAGCCGAGCATCTTTGTCGCCTGCTACGCCTGGCGATTCTGTTTGCCAGCCGCCGCCGCGACGATCTCCTGCCCGCGATTACGCTAGTTGCCGAAGGTGAAAACCTGACGCTGACGCTGCCGGAAGGCTGGCTTGCGCACCACCCTCTGGGCCGCGAAATGGTCGATCAGGAGTGCCAGTGGCAAAGCTATATTCACTGGCCGCTGGAAGTCCGCTAAACCTCATCGGGTTACCGGATGACGCTGCGCTTATCCGGCCTACCATGACTCAGTTATGATTTTTTCGCTTTCGCCAGCATTTCACGAATGTTGGCGACGTTAGCCTGCCCTTTGTGCATGCGTTCTTCCGCAGTAATCACCTTCCGCTCCTGTTCCCAAATCACATCATCCTGCGGCAGTTCCAGCAGGAAACGGCTCGGCTCCGGGCGCACTAATTCACCGTACTGACGGCGTTCTTTGCACAGAGTAAAAATCAGCTCTTTCTGCGCGCGGGTAATGCCGACGTAGGCCAGGCGGCGCTCTTCATCAACGTTATCTTCGTCAATGCTGCTCTGGTGCGGCAGCAGCCCCTCCTCCATCCCCACCAGGAAGACGTACGGGAACTCCAGACCTTTTGATGCGTGCAGGGTCATCAGCTGAACCTGATCCAGTTCTTCCTCGCTTTCGCCGCGCTCCATCATGTCACGCAGCGTAAAGCGAGTGACCACCTGCGTCAGGGTCATCGGCTCTTCCAGCTCGCTGCCTTCCAGCATTTCCGTCATCCAACTGAACAACGTGTTGACGTTTTTCATGCGCATTTCGGCGGCTTTCGGGCTCGGCGAGGTTTCAAACAGCCAGGATTCGTAATCAATACCGTGAATCAGATCGCGCACAGCGGCGATCGGCTCGCGTTCCGCCAGGCGCTGAATTTCGCCCAGCCACTGGGTAAAGCGCGTCAGCGATTCATAGCCGCGCCCGGTGAGCGTCTGGCTCAGCCCCATATCGAAGCTGGCGGTGAACAGGCTCTTGTTGCGAGTCATCGCCCATTCGCCCAGTTTTTGCAGCGTCGCGGGGCCAATCTCGCGTTTCGGCGTGTTGACGATACGCAGGAACGCGCTGTCGTCATCCGGGTTGCTCAGCACGCGCAGGTAGGCCAGCAGATCTTTAATCTCCGGGCGTGAGAAGAACGAGGTACCGCCGGAAATTTTGTACGGGATGCGGTTCTGCATCAGGAATTTTTCAAACACCCGTGACTGGTGGTTGCCACGATAGAGAATCGCGTAATCCTTATACTGCGTCTTGTTGACAAAGTGGTGAGCAATCAGCTCGCCGGTAACACGTTCAGCCTCATGTTCTTCATGGTTGGCGCTCAGCACTTTCAGCTCTGGCCCGTAGCCCAGTTCGGAGAACAGACGCTTTTCAAACACGTGCGGGTTGTTGGCGATCAGGATATTCGCTGCTTTCAGAATACGGCCAGAAGAACGGTAGTTCTGCTCGAGCTTGATCACCTGCAGCGCCGGAAAGTCTTTGCTCAGCAGCACCAGATTCTGCGGACGCGCGCCGCGCCATGAGTAGATGGACTGGTCATCGTCACCCACCACGGTAAAGCGCGCGCGTTGCCCCACCAGCAGCTTCACCAGCTCGTACTGACTGGTGTTGGTATCCTGATATTCATCCACCAGCAGGTAGCGAATTTTGTTCTGCCAGCGCTCACGTACCTCTTCATTACGTTGCAGCAACAGCGTCGGCAACAGAATCAGATCGTCGAAGTCCAGCACGTTACAGGCCTTCATATGCGCATCATACAGACCGTAGCAGTGGGCAAAAATACGGTCCCGCTCGCCCTTCGCGCTGGCCGCCGCCTGCGCCGGCGTCATCAGATCGTTTTTCCAGTTGGAGATCGTCGAGATCAGCTGCTGGAACACCACCTTATCGTCTTCAATCAGCCCTTCAGTCAGCTCCTTGAGCAGCGCAGTCTGGTCGGTATCGTCAAACAACGAGAAGTTCGACTTCATTCCCAGCGCGGCGTACTCGCGCTTAATGATATCCAGCCCCAGCGTGTGGAAGGTGGAGATCATCAGCCCACGCGCTTCTTTGCGCCCTAACGTTTGCGCCACACGCTCTTTCATCTCACGCGCGGCCTTGTTGGTAAAGGTCACGGCGGCAATATGACGCGCCTGATAGCCACAGGCGTGGATCAGGTGGGCAATCTTATTGGTGATAACGCGGGTCTTGCCGGAGCCAGCACCCGCCAGCACCAGGCAGGGTCCGGTGACGAATTCGACGGCTTGTTGTTGTCCGGGGTTCAAACGCATAGGGGGATTGCTCAATCTGTAAACACGGGGGTGTGGATTGTAGCAGAAAGTCTGGCGGGAGGGATCGCCCACTGAGAGGCGCCGAAGAAAATCAGCGCTGAAGCGAACAGAGGCTGATGTTTATGCCACTAGCTCATGCTTTTTCCCGATGAAAATCGGCGAGCCGTATTCTGGATAATATATTTCGAGAGTAATTCATCTTCTGAACAATTAATTTCAAATGAAAACAACTGTTTTATTAATATGGAGAATATAGCTATATCCCTGCACAAAAAAGAGAGTAAAAAGCGATATCAATGAAACATCACAAAATGAAAACAATGCCATCAATAGTATTGTCCCGTCATGACTCTCGTTATCTGTTTGGGTTTACCTGTTGTTCTCACTGTTAGCAATAATTAACCACTTACTTTATGGTGAAATAAAGAATGGCACAGGAAATTTTATTACCAGACGTCACCGTGGCCAATAGCACGGAGAGATTGAGCGTTAGGGAGAAACTAGGATTTGGTTTTGGCGATGCGGCCTGTAATATGAGTTGGGGCCCGGTCACCATGTTCCTCACCTATTTTTATACCGATATATTTGGTCTGGATGCAGCGCTCCTCGCCACCATGTTTTTAGTCGTCAGACTGGTCGATGCGTTTGTCGACCCAATGCTTGGCGGAATTGCCGATCGCACGCGTTCACGCTATGGACGTTTTCGCCCTTATATTCTTTACGGCTGCGTGCCCTTCTGCCTGATCTGTATCCTCGCGTTCTATACGCCGGATATCACCGCGGGCTGGAAAGGCGTGTACGCTTTTGTCACCTACCTGTTGCTGTCAGTATTGTACAGCACGGTCAATATTCCTTACTGTTCGCTGGGTAGCGTCATTACCGCCAACCCGGTCGATCGCATCTCGTGTCAGTCCTACCGTTTTACCATGGCCAACTGTGCGGTGCTGCTGTGTTCCTTAACGCTGTTGCCGCTCGTACACTATTTCGGCGCGGGCGATCAGCAAAAAGGGTTCTTTATTACCAACACCCTCTTTTCAATTATTGGTCTCTGCATGTTCCTGCTGTGTGTCTTCAATACCCGCGAGCGCATCGCGCCGGAAGAGGGGCCGCAGGAAAATATCTTCAAAAGCCTGCTTTTTGCCTTTAAAAACAAGCAGTGGGTTCTGGTGGTCTCCGGGATGTTTATCGGTTGTATTCCCGCTTTTGTCTGCGGCGGCGCGACCATCTATTTCACCAAATATCTTATGCACCTTAACGACCTCTGGACGACGGTGTTTATCAGTATCGGGATCGTGGCTGCGATATTAGGTAACCTGACCACCAATACGCTAACAAAATATATTTGCAAGGTGAAACTATATATTTACGTTGGTTTTATTACCGCAGCCATCTCCATCCTGATTTACTTTATCGACCCACGAAACATAGAGACTATTTTCGCCCTCAACACCCTGCGCGGCTATATTGGCGCGATTACGGTGCCGATATTCTGGTCCTTTATTGGTGATGCCGACGACTTTGGCGCATGGAAGTTCAAGCGTCGCATGTCCGGCGTCTATGCATCCGGCAACCTGTTCGCCCTGAAGGTGAGTCTGGCGATTGCCGGCACGATTACCGCCACCATTCTGTCCTTAACGCACTATGTTCCGGATGCGCCTCAGCAAACGCCGGAGACACTGAACGCCATTATGCTGCTGATCACCGTCATTCCCGCAGCGGGCAGCATCATCACATCACTGCTGTTCCTGTTCTTTTACAAGCTGGATACCCGGATGATGAACGAAATTCAGACCGATTTAAAAGCTAACCACTACCCCGCTTAAGGAGGAACGTTATGTCGAAGCTCCACTTCGCCATTACCCCGGATAATCGCATCGCCGAGATTAACCCCCGGCTGTTTGGCTCTTTCGTTGAGCATCTGGGCCGTGCGGTTTATACCGGTATTTACGAACCCGGCCACCCGGAAGCCGATGCGCAAGGGTTCCGCCAGGACGTGATTAACCTGGTGAAAGAGATGAACGTCACCACCGTGCGCTATCCCGGCGGCAACTATGTCTCCGGCTTCAACTGGCGCGATGGCATTGGCCCCAAAGAAGAGCGTCCGGTGCGCCTGGACTACGCGTGGATCAGCAAAGAGAGCAACCAGTTTGGCATCAGCGAGTTTAACCGCTGGTGCCAACAAACCCACGTCGAGCCGATGATCGCCATCAATCTGGGGACCGGCACGCCGCAGGAAGCGGGATACTTTATTGAATACTGTAACCATCCTGGCGGCACCACGCTCAGCGATCTGCGCGTGCAGCACGGCGACGCCGAGCCTTATAACTTTAAACTCTGGTGCCTCGGTAACGAGATGGACGGCCCCTGGCAAACCGGGCAGATGAGCGCCGACGACTACGCCAAAAAGGCGCGCGAGACGGCCAAAATTCTGCGCTGCGTCGACCCGGAGGTTGAACTCATTGCGTGCGGGAGTTCAAGCTCGATGATGGATACCTTCCCCACCTGGGATCGGGTTGTACTCGAAGAACTGTACGACTATGTCGATTACATCTCCTGCCACCAGTATTATGAAAACGAAGGCACTGAAAGCGACTTCCTGGCCTCCTTCGTCAATATGGACAACTTTATCGAGACCATCGTCAGCACCGCCAACTACGTGAAAGCGTACAAGCGCGGTAAGAAGGACATAATGATCTCCTTCGATGAATGGAACGTCTGGTATCTGCGCGGCGACCCCTGGGATGCGCCGATGAAGCATAAAGAGAATCGCTTTAAGGTTGCGCCGCCTTTGCTGGAAGACCGTTACTCTTTTCTCGACGCGCTGGTCGTTGGCGGTCTTCTCTGCTCCCTCATTAACCACTGCGATCGGGTTAAAATGGCCAGCCTCGCGCAGTTAGTGAACGTCATTGCCCCCATCTTTACCGAAGCGGGCGGCGGGGTGATTCGTCAGACCATCTTCTGGCCCTTTGCGATGGTGGCTAACGTGGCGAAAGGCAGCGCGTTGCGCCACTTCATTCCTGCGGGCACCTTCAGCAGCAAATACGGTGACGCACGGCGCATCCAGTCTGCCGTGGTACACAATGCCGCAGCGGGTAAACTCTATTTATTCGCGCTGAACAGCGATTTTCACGACAACTTCACGCTGGATCCGGATCTGTCGGCGTTTGGCCAGACGCGTCTTGCAGAACATCAGATCCTCCGCTGTGACGATCTCTACGCGAAAAATACCTTTGATCGTCCGGATCGCGTTGCGCCGGAGACGCTCACGGCCTCCGACCTCACCCTGCCGCCGCTGTCGTGGAGCCGCATCACCTTCGACATCCTGTAACGGCTTTTACATGCTAATATTGCGCCCTGATTTATCACTTAACCCAGGGCGCAAACCATGGCAAAAACAGCAGCAGCACTGCATATCCTTGTAAAAGAAGAGAAACTGGCATTGGATCTTCTGGAGCAGATTAAAAACGGCGCCGACTTCGGCAAGCTGGCGAAGAAGCACTCCATCTGCCCGTCGGGCAAACGCGGCGGCGACTTAGGTGAATTCCGCCAGGGCCAGATGGTGCCGGCGTTCGACAAAGTGGTCTTCTCCTGCCCGGTGCTGGAGCCAACCGGCCCGCTGCACACTCAGTTCGGTTACCACATCATCAAAGTGCTGTACCGGAAATAAACAGCAAGGCCTTCTCAAAGAGAAGGCCTTTAATGTTTGCTCCCTCTCCCTGTGGGAGAGGGTTGGGGTGAGGGCATCAGCCCGCGACTGCAATACGTTTCATATCCGTCATATAGCCACGCAGTTTCTGGCCCACTTTCTCGATAGCATGGCCGCGAATGGCGTCGTTCACATCACGCAGCTGCGCGTTGTCTACCGCGCCTTCGGCAATCGCTTTGCCCAGGTCGCCGGTCTGCAGGGTGGTCATGAACTCTTTCAGCAGCGGTACGCAAGCGTAAGAGAACAGGTAGTTACCGTATTCTGCGGTATCGGAGATAACCACGTTCATTTCGTACAGACGCTTACGGGCGATGGTGTTGGCGATCAGCGGCAGTTCGTGCAGTGATTCGTAGTAAGCGGATTCTTCGATGATGCCGGAATCGACCATGGTTTCGAACGCCAGCTCAACGCCCGCTTTCACCATCGCAATCATCAGCACGCCTTTATCAAAGTACTCCTGCTCGCCGATTTTGCCTTCATACTGCGGAGCGGTTTCGAACGCGGTTTTGCCGGTCTCTTCACGCCAGGTCAGCAGTTTCTTATCGTCGTTAGCCCAGTCAGCCATCATGCCGGAGGAGAATTCGCCGGAGATGATGTCATCCATGTGTTTCTGGAACAGCGGCGCCATGATCTCTTTCAGCTGTTCAGACAGCGCGTAAGCACGCAGTTTCGCCGGGTTAGACAGACGGTCCATCATCAGGGTGATGCCGCCCTGCTTCAGCGCTTCGGTGATGGTTTCCCAGCCGAACTGAATCAGTTTTTCCGCATAAGCCGGGTCGGTGCCTTCTGCCACCAGCTTGTCGAAGCACAGCAGAGAACCGGCCTGCAGCATACCGCACAGGATAGTCTGCTCGCCCATCAGGTCAGATTTCACTTCCGCAACGAAAGAAGATTCCAGTACGCCCGCACGGTGACCGCCGGTGGCCGCAGCCCAGGCTTTAGCAATCGCCATACCTTCGCCTTTCGGATCGTTTTCCGGGTGAACGGCGATCAGGGTCGGAACACCGAAACCACGTTTGTACTCTTCACGCACTTCGGTACCCGGGCATTTCGGCGCTACCATCACCACGGTGATGTCTTTACGGATCTGCTCGCCCACTTCAACGATGTTGAAGCCGTGGGAGTAGCCCAGCGCCGCGCCATCTTTCATCAGCGGCTGTACAGAACGCACCACGTCGGAGTGCTGTTTGTCTGGCGTCAGGTTAACCACCAGGTCCGCCTGCGGGATCAGCTCTTCGTAGGTGCCTACTTTGAAGCCGTTTTCGGTCGCTTTACGCCAGGAAGCACGCTTTTCAGCGATTGCTTCTTTACGCAGGGCATAGGAGATATCCAGACCGGAGTCACGCATGTTCAGGCCCTGGTTCAGACCCTGAGCGCCACAGCCGACGATGACCACTTTTTTACCCTGCAGGTAGCTCGCGCCGTCGGCGAATTCGTCGCGGCCCATAAAACGGCATTTACCCAGCTGCGCCAGCTGCTGGCGCAGATTCAGTGTATTAAAGTAGTTAGCCATGATGGTGTACTCCGTGATGTTGTGTGTCTTATTGTTCGGTTCGCTTTTGCGAGAATGAACCCACATTACAACAGGAAATTTATTGCGGAAATTGATATATTCACAACGTCATGTTGCAATTTCTGCAATGTAAAGCCGTGAGGTGAAATCGGTGGATTTACGCGATCTGAAAACCTTCCTGCATCTGGCGGAAAGCCGCCACTTTGGCCGCAGCGCGCGGGCGATGCACGTCAGCCCCTCCACGCTCTCCCGGCAGATTCAGCGGCTGGAAGAAGATCTCGGCCAGCCGCTGTTTGTACGCGATAACCGCACGGTCACGCTGACCGAAGCCGGTGAAGAGCTGCGAGTGTTTGCCCAACAGACGCTTTTGCAATATCAGCAGTTGCGCCATACCCTCGATCAGCAGGGGCCGTCCCTTTCCGGCGAACTCCATATCTTCTGTTCAGTGACCGCGGCGTACAGTCATCTGCCGCCGATCCTCGACCGCTTCCGCGCCGAACATCCCTCGGTGGAAATTAAGCTCACCACCGGCGACGCCGCCGACGCCATGGACAAAGTGGTCACCGGCGAGGCCGATCTGGCGATTGCCGGTAAGCCGGAAACGCTGCCCGGCGCGGTCGCCTTTTCGATGCTGGAAAATCTGGCGGTGGTGCTGATCGCCCCGGCGCTGCCCTGCCCGGTGCGCAATCAGGTTTCGGTTGATAAGCCCGACTGGTCGACGGTGCCGTTTATCATGGCCGATCAGGGGCCGGTACGCCGCCGCATTGAGCTGTGGTTCCGTCGTCACAAAATCAGTAATCCATCTATTTACGCGACGGTAGGCGGCCATGAGGCGATGGTCTCAATGGTGGCGCTGGGCTGCGGCGTGGCGCTCATTCCCGAAATCGTGCTGGAAAACAGCCCGGAACCGGTGCGCAACCGCGTGATGATTTTGGAACGCAGCGATGAGAAGACCCCGTTCGAACTGGGGGTATGCGTGCAGAAAAAACGCCTGCATGAGCCGTTGGTGGATGCGTTCTGGAAGATTGTGCTCGAGCGTAAAATGACCGAATAGCATGGCCCCAGTCATGCCCCAGGTTTGGGAGATTAATTGGTATCAAAGGTGCCAGGTCTAAACGGGCTGTGCAGGTAAAATCGTCACTAAAGAAACAGGACCTTACGAGAGGGAGTGACGATGCAGAAACCCAAAAAGCTGTTCAACAACACCGATAATATCCGCAGCGAAATCATGGAAGGGCTGGTGTACGCCGGGCGCGGAAGGATCCACGCCCTCCCGGAGTACTGCGCGGTTTATCGCACGATGACGCAAACCGGCCAGACCGTTATCGTCAGCGGCGGCGGCAGCGGCCATGAGCCGACGTTTGCCGGGTTCGTCGGTGAAGGTGGCATCGATGCCTGCGCGCTGGGTGAGGTTTTCACCTCGCCTTCTCCCGATCAGATTATCGAAGCCAGCCGGGCCGTTCATCAGGGCAACGGCATTCTGTTCCTCTATGGGAACTACTCCGGCGACGGCATGAACTTTGATATCGCCGCCGAAATACTGGCGGAAGAAGGCATTGAGTGCCGCACCGTGCGCGCCACGGATGATATTGCCTCTGCGCCGCCGGAGAAAATGTCCGATCGCCGCGGCGTCGGTGGGCTGGCGTTCTTGTATAAACTCGCCGGTGCGGCGGCACAGTTTGAGCGCTACACTCTGCCCGCGCTGGAGGCACTGGCGCAAAAGGCCAATCACAATACGCGTACCATCGGCGTGGCGCTCAGCGGCTGCGCACTACCGCAGTCCGACGCCTTTAACTTCACGCTGGCAGACAACGAAATTGAGCTGGGAATTGGTATTCATGGTGAGCCGGGGCTATGCCGCATGCCCATGCCGCATAGCGACGAGCTGGTCGAGATGATGATCGCCCGCCTGTGCGATGACCTGCCGTTTGGCCACGGCGATAACGTCTGCGTCAGCGTCAATAACCTGGGCGCGCTGAGCAACACTGAGCTCATGGTCATCACCCGTAAGGTCGGCATGGCGCTGGCAGAACGCGGCATTCACACTCACGACGTGCAGGTCGGCCACTTTTGCACCTCGCTGGAGATGTCCGGATTTTCGTTAAGCCTGCTGCGGCTGGACGATGAAATGCAACGTCTGTATGACCATCCCATCAATACCCTCGGCTGGAGAAAATAAGATGAACACCACGCAATTCACCGCCTGTCTACAGCACGTTGCCCAGGGCATGATCGCCAGCGAACCGCGCCTGACCGCACTCGACCAGGTCATTGGCGATGGCGATCACGGTATTGGCATTAAGCGCGGCTTTACCGCTTTGCAGACGTTACTTTCCGCACCTGAATTTTCTCCCGCCGATATCGGTGACTGCCTGCTGCAAAGCGGCACGCGGCTGATGACCAGCATGGGCGGCGCTTCCGGCGCGATCTTCGGCACCCTGTTCCGCGCGGGCGGCAAAGGGCTGGCTGGACGCCACGAGCTGGATGCCGCGACGCTGGCTGAATGGCTGGAGACAGGTATGCAGGCTATCCACCAGCGCGGCGGCGCAGAGCCGGGCGATAAAACAATGATGGATGCACTCGCCGCAGCGGCAGCGCGCGCACGTTCAGACGCGACCCTGCCATTATCCGAAGCGCTGGCAAACTGCGCGCAGGCGGCGATGGCCGGTGCGGAAGGGACATCCACGATGGTGGCCCGCTTCGGGCGCGCGAAAAACCTCGGCGAGCGGGCCATCGGCCACTGCGACCCCGGCGCGGTGTCGATGGCGCTAATTCTGCAATTTATGGCCGAATTCACCCATACCCGCTAACCCACCTGCCCGTGTAAAAAGGGTTCATGTCCGTACATGGGCCCTTTTACGTTATAGCGAAAATCAGACGTAATTCATCATTGCAGCCGCTTTTCTGTATAATGCCCCGTGCCATAATAGATGTGGGGGGCTTGTTAACCCTGATGTTAAACAAGCCAGAACAGACGGTGTCATTGCGCACTTGACAGCGAAAATACAAACTTAATTAGCCATCATTATGATAATCAAACCAAAAATTCGTGGATTCATCTGTACAACGACCCATCCGACTGGCTGTAAAGTCAACGTGGAAAAACAGATCGAATATGTGAAGAAAAACGGGAAAATCGCTAACGGCCCTTCCCGCGTGCTGGTGATCGGTGCTTCCACCGGTTACGGCCTGGCTTCCAGAATTTCCGCCGCGTTTGGTAGCGGTGCCGCCACTATCGGCGTATTTTTCGAAAAACCGGGCACGGAAACCAAACCGGGTTCCGCGGGCTGGTATAACTCTGCCGCCTTCGATGAGGCCGCAAAACGCGAAGGTCTGTATTCCAAAAGCATCAACGGCGACGCGTTCTCCGATGAATGCCGCGACGCAGTCATCAAACTGATCAAAGAAGACCTGGGTCAGATTGATTTAGTGGTTTACTCACTGGCCTCTCCAGTGCGTAAAATGCCGAAAACCGGTGAAATCGTTCGTTCTGCGCTGAAGCCAATCGGCGAGGTTTATACCTCTAAAGCGATTGATACCAACAAAGATCAGATCATCACCGCCAGCATTGAGCCGGCCACCGAAGAAGAAGTTAAGAACACCGTTACCGTCATGGGCGGCGAAGACTGGGAACTGTGGATGGGCGCGCTGAGCGAAGCAGGCGTGCTGGCCGAAGGCGTGAAAACCGTGGCCTACTCCTACATCGGTACTGACCTGACCTGGCCAATCTACTGGCACGGCGCGCTGGGCAAAGCGAAAGAAGACCTCGATCGCGCGGCAGGTGAACTGCGTAACCAGTTGGCTCCGCTGCACGGCTCCGCGAACGTTGCCGTACTGAAATCCGTTATCACCCAGGCCTCTTCTGCTATTCCGGTGATGCCGCTGTACATCTCCATGGTCTTCAAGCTGATGAAAGAACAGGGGATTCACGAAGGTTGTATCGAGCAGATCAACCGTCTGATGACCACCAGCCTGTACGGCGATAAAGTGGCGCTTGATGACAATCAGCGTATCCGTATGGATGACTGGGAACTGCGTGACGATATTCAGCAGGCGTGCCGTGACCTGTGGCCGCTGATCACCACCGAAAACCTGACGCAAGAAACCGACTATGCAGGATACAAGCAGGAATTCCTGAACCTGTTCGGTTTTGCTCTCGACGGTGTGGATTACGATGCGGACGTGAACCCTGAAGTCGAATTCGACGTCATCACGCTGTAATGCGTTGAAGCCGGGTGTCGGTTACGCCTTACCCGGCCAACGAAATTTGTCGTCCCGATAAGCGCAGCGTCATCGGGAAAAGGGTTCGTGCGAAAGCATGAACCCTTTTTTATTCCGCCTGATAATGCGTGGGCTAATCGAAGCCAAAGCCTTCCGCGAACAGCACCTTCAACTTTTCCATTGCCTCCTGCTCATCGCTACCGCTACAGATGATCTCAAGCGATCCTCGGCCTTTGATCCCTGCCCCCAGAATGCTCATGATGCTTTTCCCTTTGATAACCTTGCCGTCATAGATCATCTCGATCCGCGATTGATACTGCGCGCAGGCTTTGGCCAAAACCCCCGCCGGACGGGCATGAATGCCGTGTTGATTGCTGATTTTCACCACTTCTTTCAACATAATTGCGTTCCTTACTTACCGCCCGTCGCTCGGGCAAATAGCCTGCACGAAGTTAAAATAACCCTGGATCAACAGTTGCGCGACCATGGCGCCAGGATCGACAAACGTGCGCGAGCGCTCGCCATGAATAGCTGCACGCCCGTGCTTCGCCACCATGGTGGTTGTCTGCTGCACGCCCTGTTGTGCTTGCAGTAGCGCATTCCTCGCCGCGGTCAGCGGTTCCTCTCCGGCAAGCAGCGCCGCCAGCGCGGGGGCCATGCCATCGAGGAAGGTTTTTTCGCCCGGCTGCGCTTTCCCGCGCTGCTGCACGCCGTCATACCAGGCCTGGAACAACACGCCGGCTTCCGTTAGCCCCAGCGTTTCCCGGCCTTTAAACGCCTTACCCGCCTGCATCAGCCCGGAAGCCATCAGCGTCCCCATGGTCGACGGCACCGCCGAGGCCATCGCCTTGCCCGCCATGTAGAAGAATCGCCCCAGGTCACGTTCTTCGCTCTGCTGCGCGTAGCGCGCCGCCGCCGCGAAACCGTCGCTCATCGTCAGCCCCAGATCCCCGTCGCCAACCACGCTATCCAGCTCGGTCAGGACCGATTTGTTGGCCTCCATGATGCGCGCCCACTCGGTAAAAAGCGGTCGCAGACTCTGCGTATCTAGCGTCATCCCCCCTCCTTAAGCCGGAAACTGGCGGAACATCGGGGTATCGGCCCCGGCGTTGAGCAGCGTTTTCAGCTCTTCATCCACCGGCATCAGGCTAATGGACATACCGGTCATCTCCATTGCCGTCGCAAATTCGCCAATCCAGACGCGGAAAACGCGCATCTGGCTCTCGGCCAGAATCTGATGTACATGGCGATACATCAGGTACAACTCTTCCAGCGGCGTGGCGCCAAGCCCATTGATCAACACGGCAACTTCATCGCCCTGCTGGCAAGGTGAGTCCGCCAGCAACCAGGACATCATCTCTTCGGCAATCTGTTCGGCGCTGAGCTGCGGACCCCGGCGGATACCGCTTTCGCCGTGAATCCCCATGCCAATCTCCATTTCGTTGTCGCCAATATGGAAACCCGGTTTACCGATTCGCGGCACGATACACGGCGACAGCGCGACGCCAAGCGTGCGCACGCGGTCTCCTGCTTTCTGCGCAATGCGCTGGACGGTTTCAAGGTCATCCATTCTGGCCGCGGATGCCCCGGCGCATTTGTAGACGAAGAAGATCCCCGCGACCCCACGACGGGTAGTGGCTTCTGTACCGTCCGGCACCGCACCTGCCGAATCATCAGCCGCCACTACCGTCGCGGTTCGGATATCACTCTCCATGTCGGCCATTTCCGCCGCCATATCAAAATTGAAAATATCGCCGTTATAGTTACCGTACAGGTACAGCACGCCCGCGCCGCTATCGACCGCCTGCGTGACGGCGAGAATCTGCTCCGGCGAGGGTGACTGAAACACATCGCCAATGGCGCAGCCGTCCAGCATGCCCTGACCAACGTAGCCGAGGAATAGCGGCAGATGCCCGGAACCGCCACCGGTGACGATCCCCACCTTGCCGGGCACCGGACGCGCCGTGGCAAGACAGTGAAGATCCTCATTAACACAGCGGAATTTATCGGGATGCGCCAGATAGATACCTTCCAGCATCTCCGGGATAAAGTTCTCCGCCTGATTCAGAAATTTTTTCATGCGCTCTCTCCATGAATATTCCGCCCTGAACGGGCGGGCGCTCAGTTAGCGGGAAAATTTAATCTGCGACGGATAGGCCCAGCGTTGCAGCTCTTCCGGGGCGAAGGATTCAGGCTCCTTACCGCCGTTAATCACCAGCGCGTGGTAATAAATCTGCGCCATCTCCTCAAGATAGGCAGACTTCAGCACCGCTTCATACGGGTCCTTGTCTACGCCGATAGCTCCGTGTTTTTCCATCAGAATGGCATCAGCGCGTTTGATAGGTTCGATAACGCTGTTCGACAACGCAGGCGTGCCGGGGCGGCCATAGGGCGCGACCGGAATGACGCCATCCTTCAGATTGAGGATCGCGCATTCGTACACCACCGCCGGGATCGGTTTATTCAGTACGGCAAACGACGTCGCATACAGCGAATGGGTGTGGGAAATCGCAAACACATCCGGGCGCGCCTTATAAATCTCGATATGCATCAGACATTCGCTGGTCGGACGTAAACCCGCTTCGCTTTCAATCACATTGGCTTCAACGTCCATTACCACGATATCGCGCGGCGTTAAATGCATTTTGTCGATGGTCGTGGGGGTTACCAGAATAAGTCCCGTCTCTTTATCTCGTACGCTGGAATTACCCGCTTTGTGTTTACACAGTCCCCATTGCTGAGCGGTTCTGGCCATTTCGACAACGTGTTTTTTCTGAATTTCTAACATAATATTTATCCTGTATACGGTTATAGGGGCGAGCGATGTCGCGACAATGGTTGCCGGGAAATAACGTTGCAGTTTTTAGCTGCAACGGCGTTTAATGACTTATTACAGGTGATGGACGAATTCTTTTATCAATGCATATTCATCCTGGGCGCGGCGAATAACATTACCGCCATCATAAAATTCGAGAAATTCATTTAATTGCGCGAGCGCCTTGAGATGTTTCTGTGGATTATTAGTTGCCAGGACGATAATAATATCGGCCTGCATATAACCCGCGAAATCAATCTTAGAAGGCAGGCGTAATAACGCCATCCCCGTATCCAGTGCGCCATCATCGACGCCTGCGTGGGCGATAATCACGCCATCGGCCAGCATGATATAGGGCTGCTCGTCAGCGATTTTATTCAGCATAATTTGCAGATAGCGGGGTTCAATCACGCCGCTTTCCAACAGTGACGCAGCGGCCTGAGTAATGGCCTGCTGCCAGTCGCCGGGACACGAAGTGACAAACTGAACGTGTTCGCGCCGCAGCAAGTCGGTCAGCGACGGCGCTTGTGGTTCAATGTTGCCCACCGCGCTCGCGGCGCTTTTTTCATCGTAGATATAGCTGGCCAGCGCGCGCTGCAATCCTTTGTGATCGATAATGTTGCCGAAGCGTTCGAAGATAAGCAGCAGTTGCTCTATCTGAATAATGTTCGGGTCCACGCCCTGTAGCGCGCTGATAACATGATTGCGGAATGCGCTCTTATGGATGCTGCTGATGGACGGATTCACCACAAACACCATCTTGCTGGTATTCAGGTGTGTGGTCGAGAAGACCACATCGTAGTGCCCGGTATAGCGCTCAAACTCGCGGCGCGACATCACCTCGGTAAAGTGCAGTTCCGGGAATAGCACCTGCAGCGTCAGAAACAGATAAGTCGAAATCGTGGCGCTATTCTCACACACGACCACCGCCGTTTTCTGCAGCTTAATCTGATGGATAACCCCTTCGCGAGTCAGCCAGCCGCCAAAAAGCACCGTCAAAAATGCCATCTCTTCATCGGGAATTTCACAGTGCAATACCGTTTCGAACGGCACCGCCGCCCGGCGAACCATCTCGTGCAGGTGGCTGAACTCTTTCACCACCAGATCGTAAACGCTGCTGGTGTTGGTCAGATGGTAGCGAATACGGTAATAGGCCGGTTTCCAGTGTTGATAGATCTTTTCAATCAGCTCATTTTTTTCTTTGATGGTGACGCAGCTTATTTTTTCGAAGTTATCGACCACCGCGACCACGCTTTCGAGCAGAAGCGTATCAAGGTGGAAATATTTATCGGCAATGCTTTGAATATTTGAACTTTGGATCAGTGCCGTCAGGAAAACCAGTTCATTTTCGCTACTGATATTGATTTTACTGATAACGCTCTGCATCAATGTAAATTCTCTGCTGCCAATAATGTCAGCGTAGCTGCTCGGGATATTGACCAGACTTTTTCCTGAATCAATACGGTGCAGGACAAAGCAGATAAAATAAATAAGCTCCTGAAGCTGGCGGTCGGTAAACTGAATTTTAAAACGTTTTTCAATTTCGCTGAAAACATTGCCCACCTTTTCCAGATAGTCGCTCATCACATTGTTGTATTGAGCAATAATGTTTTTGGCGACCGGGATTTCCAGCACCCGGCGCAGGCAGTTTAGCAACAGGTAGCGTTTTTCCAGCTCCTCACCCAGAATATGATAGCCATTCCCCCTGTCATAGCTTATCTCCAGCCCGTGCTCGATAACCTCGGTGCGCACCTTTTTCAGGTCGTTGATAATCGTATTCTGGCTGACGCCCAGCGAAGAGGAGAGATGCAGCAATGAAAGCCGCTCGCTGCGGGTCAACAGCATAAAGATAATCATCTGTCCGCGTTCATCTTCCGAGTAGAGATAGCGATGCTCGGTTTCAGCGGTCTGATTCTGACGAAAATGCTCAATCACATGGCGCGGGATATGCAGTTTCCCGGTTTTCAGGCGGTTGATCCGGTCGAAGTGGTTCGATTCCAGATAATCATTCACCTTTTTCAGCGTATAGCTCAGCTGTTTGCGCGTCAGGCAAAACTGCTCCTCAAGCTTCGTCCCCGTGATGCCGGGATCGTTCACAATGGCATCCAGCACTGCAACCACACGTTTATCCATAGCCATGTCGACTCTCCTGCAATCAAAAGTCTGGCGGCGGCGCCTGCCGCCAGACATGAACATGAAACCCAGAATTAAGCCTGCTGAGCTTTCTCCTGCTGCTCGGCTTCCAGCTGCGCCAGATTGCTTTCACGACGCAGTTCGCGGGAGTAGAAGAAGTAGCCGCAGCCCCACCACAGCGCAAACACCAGAGGGATAAAGTTGCCTTCCAGGAATTTGAACAGGAAGGAGAAGGCGTAGGTAAAGACCGGGGCATCAATGGAGCTATTGGAAATCAGCTGGCCGGCGGGAATGGTAATTGCCTTCGTCGCCTGGCCCAGTTCGGTAATCATTGGCGCAAACTGCGTACCCACGAACAGGAAGAACGGCACCCCGATAATGCTAAGGATCACCATGCGCAGGGTGTTGCCACGCGTCACCAGGTAGGCAGGAACAATCAGGGAAATATTAATAATACCGGCGAAGGGTAAAATCTTATTGCCCGGCAGAATCAGCGCCCAGATGAGCGTGAACGGAATCGCAACGATGATGGCAAACCAGATTTCGCTGGCGCCGCCCATAAATGGCCAATCGATGCCGACGAACAGCTTACGCCCGGAGAATTTCTTGTTCATGTAGTCGCTGATGGCTTCCGAAATAGGCGACAGCGCCTGCATAAAGAGTTTGGAAATCATCGGGAACAGCACCAGCGCCGTTGCGGCCTGAACGCCCAGCATCAGCGTTTTCGCCACACTGTAGCCCGCGATAATGCCGAACAGGATCCCGAGAATAAAACCGATGATATGGTTTTCCGCAAAAACGCCAACTTTTGCGCGCAGCGCGGTGGCATCCATCGGCTTATTGCACACCGGAATTTTGCGCAGCAGCAGATCGAACGGGTAATAAATTGCGCCAAAGAACACCATGCGGTGGGTACAGGTGACGCCGGGGATTCCAGTCAGTTTCTCAATGCGATGCTGGTGAATGTCGCCAGCGTTCAGCTCAACGATAATCTGCAAAGCTGCAATCAGGAACGCCAGCACCAGGCTCCAGACCGGGCCAAACAATGGGGTGGTGACGCTCACTACGATAAACGCGGTAAAGATTTTCCCCCATACGTTCCAGAGGTCGGCGTTGAAGGTATTGGTCTTGTTTAGCATCAACATCACAATGTTTACGCCAACCTGAAGCGGGAACATGGCGAATGCGTAAGGCCAGGCCCAGGAGATATTCGCCATCGTCGTCCAACCGCCGTCGACGATACTCAGTTCAAGGCCGGTGCGGTTCATCATGGTCTGCGCGGCGACACCGATAGCATCAACCATAAAACCAATCAGCATGCTCATCCCAACGAAGGCGACACCCAGCGTGATGGCCGCCGAAGCCGCATCGCGGAATTTCATCCGCACCACCAGCCCGGCTAATAACATAATAAAAGGCACAAAAACCGGCGCGCCTAAATTCAGAATATAATTTATGACTACACCAAGAAAGTCCATAGCACTTCTCCACTAAAATAATTATAAGGATTAAAGAGCTACGCCTTATTTACAGGCATCAATGACCTTTTGTAATTCCTGTTCCATACCCATACCGGTCAGAAATGCGATACCGTTAATCACGGGGATAGGATATTGCTTATCAACTTTAGTAATTGCGATATACGCAGCACTATCCTTAATATGGCTATCGAGAGATTTAAGGTCGATTACTTCAACTTTAATGTGCGACTGGTTACGTTCATTCAATAAGCGAGTCACTTTACTGGCAACTGTTTGTGAGGTCGCAACGCCGCTTCCACAGGCAACAATGACTTTTTTCATTTTATAAATCCTTATCCAATTGCAGTCTTGATGTGAGGGTACAGAGAAAGGTATCTACATTGTCTATCTCGCGTAGGGTCTGGACGACCTGTTCATCAGCAAGGCAGTCCATCAGGTTTTGCAGCGCTGTCAGGTGGCTGCTGTGGTCAATAAAACCAAGGAGAACAATAAATTGAACGTAGAGCGTATTGTCGTCATTCCCCATTTCCTGCCAGGCGAGAGGTTGTGACAGTCGCGTAACAGAGATAAAGGGACGAATGACGTGTTGGGGATCAGTATGCGGCAGCGCGATAGCCACCGGCAGCGTGGGTAACCCGGTTGGATAGGCTTTTTCTCTGGCAAGAATGGCATCGAGGAAAGAATCCCGAACGTAGCCTTTCTCTTTCAGCAGTAAAAATATCGAAGAAAAAAAGTCCGTGGAATTATTATAATGCTTATCGAGGAACGTAAGCTGAGGCGTTAAATATTTACTTCCTTGCACATTTTCATTCGGGGTATCAACTATATCCATTCTCATCCGAATATCCTCTCTAACCGCTAAGAATTAACTACCGACAATGTTAATTCAGGAGTTACGGTCGAGCGAGAAGTATTGCCCCCAAAAGATGACCAGAACCTGGCGCAACGCGGTGAGCGTTTTATTATGAATTGCATCACATTTTTATAGTAAGAACAGGCTAACGGGAAAAAATAGAGGGAAGCAGAGACGGGAAAATGAAATAACGAGGGATAACCGCGATGGTTATCCCCCGAGAAACGGTGCTTAGCCTGCCAGGAAGAAACGAAACGCCGGGTTATTGGTCTCGTCGTGGCACTCATAGCCCAGTTCGTTGAGCCGGGTTTCGAAGTCCGGTTCGTTATCGCCCAGCTCAAACGCCGCCAGTACACGGCCATAGTCGGTGCCGTGGCTACGATAATGGAACAGGGAAATATTCCAGTGCGTGCCCAGGGTGTAGAGGAACTTCAGCAGCGCACCCGGCGATTCCGGGAACTCGAAGCTGAACAAACGTTCCTGTAACGGCTTCGACGGACGACCACCGACCATATAGCGCACGTGCAGCTTAGCCATTTCGTCGTCGGAGAGGTCGACGACGCTATAGCCGCCATCGTTGAGCAGATTAAGGATTTCCTTGCGCTCTTCGAAGCCGCGACTCAGACGCACGCCCACAAAAATGCAGGCGTTTTTCGCGTCGGCGAAGCGGTAGTTAAACTCGGTTACCGAACGCCCGCCCAGCAGTTGGCAAAACTTCAGGAAGCTGCCCTTCTCTTCCGGGATCGTCACCGCCAGCAACGCTTCACGCTGTTCCCCTAGCTCGCAGCGTTCGGAAACGTAGCGCAGGCCGTGGAAATTGACGTTAGCGCCAGAGAGAATATGCGCCAGACGCTCACCGCGTATGTTGTGCTGAGCGATGTATTTTTTCATCCCCGCCAGCGCCAGCGCCCCGGAAGGTTCCGCCACCGCGCGCACATCTTCAAACAGGTCTTTCATCGCCGCACAGATCGCATCGCTATCGACGGTAATAATGTCGTCGAGATATTCCTGGCACAGACGGAAGGTTTCGTCACCGATACGTTTTACCGCCACGCCTTCAGCAAAGAGACCCACGCGCGGCAGATCCACCGGATGACCGGCATCCAGCGCCGCCTTCAGGCAGGCGGAGTCTTCGGCTTCGACGGCAATCACTTTGATCTGCGGCATCAGCTGTTTGATCAGCACCGCCACGCCCGCCGCCAGACCGCCACCGCCCACCGGCACAAACACGCGGTCGAGGTGTGCGTCCTGCTGGAGCAACTCCAGGGCCAGCGTACCTTGTCCGGCGATCACCATCGGGTGATCGAAAGGCGGAACCCAGGTAAAGCCCTGCTGCTGCGCCAGTTCAATCGCTTTGGCTTTGGCTTCATCAAAGTTAGCGCCGTGCAACAGCACTTCGCCGCCAAAGCCGCGAACAGCATCAACTTTGATATCGGCAGTCGCCACCGGCATGACAATCAGCGACTTCAGGCCCAGACGCGCAGAGGAGAACGCCACGCCCTGAGCATGGTTGCCCGCAGAAGCGGTGATGACCCCATGCGCTTTCTGTTCAGGCGTTAAGCCCGCCATCATCGCGTACGCGCCGCGCAGCTTAAAGCTGTGCACTGGCTGACGGTCTTCGCGCTTGACCAGAATGACGTTGTCGAGGCGCGAAGAGAGCTTGTCCATTTTTTGCAGCGGCGTTACCTGTACCGCTTCGTAGACCGGTGCGCGCAGCACCGCTCTGAGATACTCGGCACCCTCGGGGGTGCCGGATAGGGGCTGTGATTCCGCCATGGTGATTAACCCCCCAGTTTCGATTTATCGCGCACCGCACCTTTGTCGGCGCTGGTTGCCAGGCTGGCATAGGCGCGAAGGGCAAAGGAGACCTGACGTTCACGGTTTTTCGGCGTCCACGCCTGGTCGCCGCGAGCTTCCTGCGCTTCACGACGGGCGGCGATTTCCGCTTCGCTCAGCTGCAGCTGAATGCCACGGTTCGGAATGTCGATAGCAATCATGTCGCCATCTTCGATGATCGCGATATTACCGCCGCTGGCCGCTTCCGGAGAAACGTGGCCGATAGAGAGACCGGAGGTACCGCCGGAGAAACGACCATCGGTGATCAGCGCACAGGCTTTGCCAAGCCCCATTGATTTCAGGAAGGTGGTTGGGTAGAGCATTTCCTGCATGCCCGGCCCGCCTTTCGGCCCTTCGTAGCGAATGACCACCACGTCGCCTTCGACCACTTTACCGCCGAGGATAGCTTCAACCGCCTCGTCCTGGCTTTCGTAGACTTTTGCCGGGCCGGTGAATTTGAGGATACTGTCATCCACGCCCGCGGTTTTCACGATGCAGCCGTTTTCCGCGAAGTTGCCGTACAGCACGGCCAGACCGCCATCTTTGCTGTAGGCGTGCTCCAGCGAGCGGATGCAGCCTTCGGCGCGATCGTCATCCAGGGTATCCCAACGGCAGTCCTGCGAGAACGCCTGGGTGGTACGAATACCCGCCGGGCCGGCGCGGAACATTTTTTTGACCGCTTCGTCCTGGGTTACGGTGATGTCGTACTGCTCCAACGTCTGCGGCAGGGTCAGGCCGAGCACGTTTTTGACTTCGCGGTTCAGCAGGCCGGCACGGTCCAGCTCGCCGAGAATGCCCAGCACGCCGCCCGCGCGGTGCACGTCTTCCATATGGTATTTCTGGGTACTTGGCGCCACTTTACACAGCTGCGGCACTTTACGGGACAGCTTGTCGATATCACTCATGGTGAAGTCGATTTCCGCTTCCTGCGCCGCCGCCAGCAGGTGCAGTACGGTGTTGGTGGAACCACCCATGGCGATATCCAGCGTCATGGCGTTCTCAAACGCCGCTTTACTGGCAATGTTGCGCGGCAGCGCGGAAGCATCGTCCTGCTCGTAGTAGCGTTTGGTCAGCTCAACAATACGCTGGCCTGCGGTAAGGAACAGTTCTTTGCGGTCAGCGTGGGTTGCCAACAGCGAACCGTTACCCGGCTGCGACAGGCCCAGCGCTTCGGTCAGACAGTTCATCGAGTTAGCGGTGAACATACCGGAACACGATCCGCAGGTTGGGCAGGCGGAGCGTTCAACCTGCTCGCTCTGCGAGTCGGAAACTTTCGGGTCCGCGCCCTGAATCATCGCATCGACCAGGTCGAGCTTGATGATTTTGTCAGAGAGTTTCGTTTTCCCGGCTTCCATCGGGCCGCCAGAAACGAAGATCACCGGAATGTTCAGGCGCAGAGAGGCCATTAACATCCCCGGGGTGATTTTGTCGCAGTTCGAGATGCAGACCATCGCGTCGGCACAGTGGGCGTTGACCATGTACTCAACGGAGTCAGCGATCAGCTCGCGGGACGGCAGTGAATAAAGCATGCCCCCGTGGCCCATGGCGATACCGTCATCCACCGCAATGGTGTTGAACTCTTTGGCCACGCCGCCAGCGGCTTCAATCTGCTCGGCAACCAGTTTACCGAGATCGCGCAGGTGCACGTGACCCGGCACGAACTGGGTAAACGAGTTCACGACGGCGATAATCGGCTTACCGAAGTCGGCGTCGGTCATCCCGGTGGCGCGCCACAGTGCGCGGGCGCCCGCCATATTGCGGCCGTGGGTAGTGGTGGCGGAACGATATTTAGGCATGCTTTAGTTACTCCCAGTCTCTGTCTCGTTAATGGGGCGGTGCGTGCCGCCCCATTATTTATCTTATTGATTAACCTGATCCAACCAGCCCCATTTGTCTTCGGTTTCGCCGGTGAAGAGGCCAAAGAATGCTTGCTGAATACGTTTGGTGACCGGACCGCAGTGGCCTTCGCCCACCTGGATACCATCGACGCTGCGTACCGGGGTAATTTCTGCCGCGGTACCGGACATGAACACTTCGTCCGCCAGGTACAGGGATTCGCGAGAGAGTACCTGCTCACGGACTTCCAGACCGAGGTCTTTCGCCAGCTTGATGATCGCGTCACGGGTAATGCCCGGCAGCGCGGAAGAGGTAAACGGCGGAGTGAACAGCACGCCATCTTTCACTTCAAACAGGTTTTCACCCGCGCCTTCGGAGATGTAGCCGTTGACGTCCAGCGCAATCCCTTCCTGATAGCCGTGACGGCGCGCTTCGCTGCCGACCAGCAGTGAGGAGAGGTAGTTACCGCCCGCTTTCGCGGCGGTTGGAATGGTGTTCGGCGCGGCGCGGTTCCAGGAAGAAACCATCGCATCGATCCCCTGATCCAGCGCTTCCGCGCCCAGATAAGCCCCCCACGGGAACGCCGCGATGATCACGTCGGTGCTGTAACCGTCCGGCGGGTTTACGCCCATACCAACATCACCAACAAAAACCAGCGGGCGAATATAGGCGCTGGTCAGGTTATTTTTGCGCAGCACGGCGCGGCAGGCTTCCATCAGTTCATCAACGCTCTGAGAGACCGGGAAACGATAGATTTTGGCGGAGTCACGCAGGCGCTGCATGTGCTCGCGGTGACGGAAAACGACCGGGCCTTTGTGAGAGTCGTAGCAACGGATGCCTTCGAAGACGGAGGTGCCGTAGTGCAGGGCATGGGACATGACGTGCACCTTTGCCTCTTCCCAACGTACCATCTCACCGTTGAACCAGATGTAATCCGCTTTTTTCGTCGTCATTTCTCTTCCTATTGCGCTCAGGCGCGAATTTGTTGTTGTGATGTGCTTGTACACTGCTGAACGGCAACCGAGGCCACGTCCACCAGTTTATTTAATTGGCTAAACAGTAAGTCGACCGACCGTGGGCTGGCAACGGTCAATTCGATATTTATATTCTGCGCGTCGCTGGCGGTTTCCATATTCATCGAGCAAATCTGAAAGCCGCGATGACGCACCACGCGTAAGACGCGTTCTAAGGTTTCCGGGTTGAAGCGGGCCTGCACGTTGACCTGATGTTGCATCATGATAATTTCTCCAGCATTTGTGAGTTACTGGCACCAGGCGGCACCAGGGGCCAGACATTCTCAAGTTCGTCAATTGAGACATGAAGCAGGTACGGGCCTTCGCTTGCCAGCATGGTGTCGAGTGCCGCTTCAACCTGGTCTTTACGGGTGATGTGCTGACCAGGGATGCCAAAGGCGCTGGCCAGCATGAGGAAATCGGGGTTATCGGTAAGGGTGGTTTCGCTATAACGTTCCTGGAAGAACAGCTGCTGCCATTGTCGAACCATCCCTAACCGCTGGTTGTCGAGTAACACGATCTTCAGCGGTAACTGCTTACGCTTCACGGTGCCCAACTCTTGCACATTCATCATGAAAGAGCCGTCACCGGAGATACAGATAACCGTATCGTTCGGGCGCGCGACCTGGGCGCCCACGGCGGCTGGCAGGCCGAAGCCCATGGTGCCTAAGCCGCTCGAGGTGATGAAGTTCTCCGGACGGGTGTAGGTCATGTGCTGAGCGGACCACATCTGGTGCTGGCCCACGTCGGTCGTTACAACGCATTCCGCCGGTTTACGATCGGAGAGCTGCTTGAGCAGCAGAGGCGCATAGATAGCGTCACCAGGATGATCATAGCGCCAGGCGTGCTCGGCGCGCATCCCGGCGTTGTGCTGACGCCAGGCGTCGATGGCCAGCGGCTGCTGCAACACGGGCAGCAGCGCATTCAGGTCACCCTGCAACGCAACGTGCGTCTGGCGCAGCTTATTCATTTCCGCCGGGTCGATATCCATATGGATAACTTTCGCATGCGGCGCGAAGGTATTCAGCTTGCCGGTCACACGGTCGTCAAAGCGTGCGCCGACGGCGATCAGCAGGTCACATTCCTGTACCGCCAGGTTAGCGGCTTTGGTGCCATGCATCCCCAGCATACCGAGGTAGAACGGGTAGTCTGCCGGTACCGCGCCCAGACCTTTCAGGGTGCAAGTCGCGGGCATTTGCGTCACAGACATAAATTCACGCAGCGCCGGAACCGCCTGTGCCATCCCAACACCACCACCAACGTACAGCATCGGTTTGTGCGCCTGCGCCAGCATCTGCTGAGCCTGCGCCATTTCGGCGTGCGGGAAAACATCGTCACTTTCGACGGTGGAGAAGAACGGGTCCAGTTCACCTTGCGCGATCTGCACATCCTTAGGAATATCCACCAGGACCGGGCCTGGACGGCCTGAGTTTGCCACCTGGAACGCTTCTGCCATCACGCGCGGCAACTCTTCCAGGGATTGCACCAGGAAACTGTGTTTGGTGCAGGCCAGTGACAAACCAAGGACGTCCACTTCCTGGAAAGCATCGGTACCGATTAACGGTGCGGCAACCTGACCAGTGATGGCAACCACGGGAACCGAGTCGAGCAGCGCGTCCGCCAGGCCGGTGATCAGGTTAGTTGCCCCTGGGCCCGAAGTGGCGATGCAGACACCGGTTTTACCCGTAGAACGGGCATAGCCAATGGCCGCCATCGCCGCGCCCTGCTCGTGTCGACACAGCAGATGTTCTACGCCGCCGTCATACAGCGCGTCATAAACCGGCATAATGGCTCCACCTGGATAACCGAATACCGTTTCAACACCCTGCGCTCGCAACGCATGTACCACCCACTGTGCGCCATTCATAGTTAGTTCCCCGCCGTAGATCGTGAGAAACAGAATTTTATGCTGCGTGTCATCATCTGCCTCCCGTTATTGTTTTTAGGTCATAAAAAAACCCCCGGACCTTTCGGTGCGGGGGTCTTAGTTCGTTAAGGCTTGATTTCTATGCCTTTCCTCGTCCAAGTGCAGCCCCGCACGGTGGGATAATAATCACCACCACGCTAATCACGACCAGGCTAATCACTCGTAGAAGGGCTGTCATTTTCGTCTGTTCTTGCATCTTGTTCGAAGGAATACCTACAGAGTTACCACAGACATCACAAAAAGCACAAGTTTTTTTTATGACACAGATGATTACCATGCTAACGATTTGATTAAAACGATTTGTTTTATATAGAGAATTTATGAAATGAAAAAATTTCACCTTTTGACTCTGACCACGGCCCGGCGGAAGACTTCATGTACGGTGTAGGTTGCGTTATTCGAGCGCGCTTCCGGAAAAAATGAAATACGCTGAAAATCAGCGAAAATACAGGAATGTGCCACGTAAATACGGCAATCATCGGATTAATGCTACGACAGGATGACACATAATACCGCCATTCAGGGAGAGTACTATGTCGCTATCCGTCGTCTATACGCGCGCCGCGCTGGGGATCAGCGCCCCGCTCATTACTATCGAAGTGCATATCAGCCAGGGGTTGCCCGGCTTGGTCATGGTGGGGTTACCGGAAACCACCGTCAAAGAGGCCCGTGACCGGGTGCGTAGCGCCATCATCAACAGCGGATATACCTTTCCGGCAAAGAAGATAACCATCAACCTGGCACCCGCCGACCTCCCCAAGGAAGGCGGGCGATATGATTTACCTATCGCTATTGCGCTCCTGGCGGCTTCTGAGCAGCTTAATAGCCAAAAACTGGGGCAGTATGAGTTTGTAGGCGAATTAGCGCTCACGGGCGCGCTACGCGGTATTCCTGGGGCGCTATCGGCCGCAATGGAGGCAACCCATGCCGGTCGCCAGATTATACTGTCCGATGATGACGCGCCGCTCGTGGGGCTACTGGGCGGTAGCGACTGTCTAATTGCCAGTCATCTTCTTGAAGTCTGCGCATTTCTGGAAGGAAAGCAGGATTTACGTCTGCCACCGCCGGAGAGCCTGTCGACGGCTGTCGCGTGTGAAGATTTAAGCGAAGTGATGGGTCAGCAACAGGGTAAACGTGCTTTAGAGATAACGGCATCCGGTGGCCATAATCTATTGCTTATTGGGCCGCCAGGTACGGGAAAAACCATGCTCGCCACCCGAATGCGTGGATTGCTTCCGCCGCTCAGCGATCGTGAAGCACTGGAAAGCGCGGCCATCATTAGTCTGGAGAATACCTATCGCGTGCAAAATGAATGGCGTCGCCGTCCTTTTCGCGCGCCTCATCATAGTGCTTCTCTGACAGCAATGGTCGGCGGTGGGTCAATTCCTGCGCCAGGCGAGATCTCTCTCGCCCATAACGGCATCCTGTTTCTCGATGAGCTACCGGAATTTGAACGTCGGGTTCTGGATGCACTGCGAGAGCCAATCGAGTCCGGTAAGATTCATATTTCACGTACACGAGCAAAAATTACCTACCCCGCGCGGTTTCAGCTCATTGCTGCCATGAATCCGAGTCCGACCGGGCACTACGAGGGGCAGCATAACCGCTGTACACCAGAGCAGACGCTGCGTTACCTCAATCGACTTTCTGGGCCGTTTCTCGACCGCTTTGATCTGTCGCTGGAGATACCGCTGCCGCCGCCAGGCCTGCTGAGCCAGTCGGTACATACGGGAGAAAACAGCCAGACGGTACAGCAACGGGTTATCGTGGCGCAGCAGCGCCAGTATGAGCGCCAGGGAAAGCTTAATGCGCATTTAGGCAGTAGCGACATCCGGCAGTATTGTTCGCTGGGGGAGGCAGATGCGTTATGGCTTGAACAAACGTTAACGCGTTTGGGATTGTCTATTCGCGCCTGGCAGCGCTTGCTAAAGGTGTCGCGTACGCTGGCAGATATGGAGGGAGTTGAGGATATTGCAAAACATCATTTGCAGGAAGCGCTCAGCTATCGCGGTATCGACAGGATGCTTGCCCATCTGCAAACCTTACTACAATAAAAAAGGGGCCAAAGCCCCTTTTTTATTAATCGTCGCTATCGGTGTAGTCTTCAGCGCCTTCCACCTGCGGTTTACCACCAGACAGGGTGTGGAAACGCTTCGGACGCTTAATGCGCGTAACATACTTGGTCCATACGCGTTCAGCATCCGTCGCTGGCTCACGTTCACCGCGGCATACCGAAACAAACTGCTGTTCTTCTTCGGTCGCAGGCTCGCGTTTGCCAAGATCGAGTTCGTTAAAGGCAAAGCCATAACGCTCAAGCAGCTGCGCCTCTTTGATGGTGAAATCACCATGACGAGAGAACCCGCGCGGATAATTTTTATTATCGAAAAAACGATTAGTCGTCGTAAAGCTTTCCGCCATCCTACACGCTCCTAATTCTTTGGCCGAGCTATTTATGGCGCGGAGTATTAGATACGCTTGACAGAGTGTAAAACAAAAGATTTAAATCATTACGACAAAAAAATTTGCGGAGAAAGCTGTGGATACTGAATTGCTGAAAACTTTCCTCGAAGTGAGCAGAACTCGCCACTTCGGGCGAGCTGCAGAAGCGCTCTATCTGACACAATCTGCGGTGAGCTTTCGAATCCGTCAGTTAGAAAATCAGCTTGGGGTTAACCTGTTTACCCGGCATCGTAATAACATCCGTTTAACCGCGGCGGGAGAAAAACTTCTCCCCTACGCCGAAACGCTGATGAGTACGTGGCAGGCTGCGCGTAAAGAAGTGGCGAACACCTCGCGACACAATGAGTTTTCAATCGGTGCGAGCGCTTCGCTGTGGGAGTGCATGCTCAATAAGTGGCTGGCACGGCTTTATCAGGCAGATAATTCTCTGCAGTTTGAGGCGCGGATCGCCCAGCGTCAGTCGCTGGTTAAGCAGTTACACGAGCGCCAACTCGATCTCTTACTCACTACCGAAGCGCCCAAGATGGATGAATTCAGCAGCCAACTACTGGGCCATTTTGAGCTTGAGCTGTATTGTGCTTCCCCGGAAACGACCAAAGCCAATCTGAACTATCTGCGTCTGGAGTGGGGGGCCGATTTCCATCAGCATGAAGTGGGGCTTATCGCTGCTGACGATATTCCTTTGCTGACTACCAGTTCGGCCAGCCTGGCACGCCTTCAACTGGTGCCGCTAAAAGGTTGCACCTGGTTGCCTGTATCATGGGCACAAGAGCAGGATGGGTTATATCCGGTAACCGATGGCGCAGCGATTTTACGGCCTTTATACGCAATCTGGCTGCAAAATAGCGATAAACAAGCACAAATTCGCGACATATTGAAAAACAACGTTTTTTGATTAAAGCGATCATTTTATGGCCCGGAGAACAGCGATGGGCCTTTCAGGAAGGTAAATTTTGGACAAAAAAAATCCTTCGCCGAAGCAAAGGATTATAGATGGCAGGGGCGGAGAGACTCGAACTCGCGACACCCGGTTTTGGAGACCGGTGCTCTACCAACTGAGCTACGCCCCTAAATTTTCTTATCATTAAGCCTGCTAATTTAGCAGGCTTAATATTGAATAAGTGGCGGAACGGACGGGACTCGAACCCGCGACCCCCTGCGTGACAGGCAGGTATTCTAACCGACTGAACTACCGCTCCACCGAATTTCTTTGTCACTACCCGGATTATTCATCCCGGTTTACTGCAATTTGATGCCTGGCAGTTCCCTACTCTCGCATGGGGAGACCCCACACTACCATCGGCGCTACGGCGTTTCACTTCTGAGTTCGGCATGGGGTCAGGTGGGACCACCGCGCTACAGCCGCCAGGCAAA
>NZ_JANEWH010000350.1:0-272 GCF_028069715.1 Kluyvera sp. Awk 3
CCGCCTGGGGAGTACGGCCGCAAGGTTAAAACTCAAATGAATTGACGGGGGCCCGCACAAGCGGTGGAGCATGTGGTTTAATTCGATGCAACGCGAAGAACCTTACCTACTCTTGACATCCAGAGAATTTGGCAGAGATGCCTTAGTGCCTTCGGGAACTCTGAGACAGGTGCTGCATGGCTGTCGTCAGCTCGTGTTGTGAAATGTTGGGTTAAGTCCCGCAACGAGCGCAACCCTTATCCTTTGTTGCCAGCGGTTCGGCCGGGAACTCA
>NZ_JANEWH010000351.1:0-272 GCF_028069715.1 Kluyvera sp. Awk 3
CCGCCTGGGGAGTACGGCCGCAAGGTTAAAACTCAAATGAATTGACGGGGGCCCGCACAAGCGGTGGAGCATGTGGTTTAATTCGATGCAACGCGAAGAACCTTACCTACTCTTGACATCCACGGAATTTAGCAGAGATGCTTTAGTGCCTTCGGGAACCGTGAGACAGGTGCTGCATGGCTGTCGTCAGCTCGTGTTGTGAAATGTTGGGTTAAGTCCCGCAACGAGCGCAACCCTTATCCTTTGTTGCCAGCGGTTCGGCCGGGAACTCA
>NZ_JANEWH010000352.1:0-272 GCF_028069715.1 Kluyvera sp. Awk 3
CCGCCTGGGGAGTACGGCCGCAAGGTTAAAACTCAAATGAATTGACGGGGGCCCGCACAAGCGGTGGAGCATGTGGTTTAATTCGATGCAACGCGAAGAACCTTACCTACTCTTGACATCCACGGAACTTAGCAGAGATGCTTTGGTGCCTTCGGGAACCGTGAGACAGGTGCTGCATGGCTGTCGTCAGCTCGTGTTGTGAAATGTTGGGTTAAGTCCCGCAACGAGCGCAACCCTTATCCTTTGTTGCCAGCGGTTCGGCCGGGAACTCA
>NZ_JANEWH010000353.1:0-263 GCF_028069715.1 Kluyvera sp. Awk 3
TTCGCCAAAACATCTTCGGCGTTGTAAGGTTAAGCCTCACGGTTCATTAGTATCGGTTAGCTCAACGTATCGCTACGCTTACACACCCGACCTATCAACGTCGTCGTCTTCAACGTTCCTTCAGGACTCTCAAGGAGTCAGGGAGAACTCATCTCGGGGCAAGTTTCGTGCTTAGATGCTTTCAGCACTTATCTTTTCCGCATTTAGCTACCGGGCAATGCCATTGGCATGACAACCCGAACACCAGTGATGCGTCCACTCCG
>NZ_JANEWH010000354.1:0-260 GCF_028069715.1 Kluyvera sp. Awk 3
CGGCGCTACGGCGTTTCACTTCTGAGTTCGGCATGGGGTCAGGTGGGACCACCGCGCTACAGCCGCCAGGCAAATTCTGTTTTCAGACCGCTTTATGCGTTCTGATTTAATCTGTAATCAAGCTGAATATCGTGTCTCTTCGCCAAAACATCTTCGGCGTTGTAAGGTTAAGCCTCACGGTTCATTAGTATCGGTTAGCTCAACGTATCGCTACGCTTACACACCCGACCTATCAACGTCGTCGTCTTCAACGTTCCTTC
>NZ_JANEWH010000355.1:0-259 GCF_028069715.1 Kluyvera sp. Awk 3
TCGGGTCTATACCCTGCAACTTAACGCCCAGTTAAGACTCGGTTTCCCTTCGGCTCCCCTATACGGTTAACCTTGCTACAGAATATAAGTCGCTGACCCATTATACAAAAGGTACGCAGTCACACCCCAAAGGGTGCTCCCACTGCTTGTACGTACACGGTTTCAGGTTCTTTTTCACTCCCCTCGCCGGGGTTCTTTTCGCCTTTCCCTCACGGTACTGGTTCACTATCGGTCAGTCAGGAGTATTTAGCCTTGGAGG
>NZ_JANEWH010000356.1:0-257 GCF_028069715.1 Kluyvera sp. Awk 3
TCGGGTCTATACCCTGCAACTTAACGCCCAGTTAAGACTCGGTTTCCCTTCGGCTCCCCTATACGGTTAACCTTGCTACAGAATATAAGTCGCTGACCCATTATACAAAAGGTACGCAGTCACACCCGAAGGTGCTCCCACTGCTTGTACGTACACGGTTTCAGGTTCTTTTTCACTCCCCTCGCCGGGGTTCTTTTCGCCTTTCCCTCACGGTACTGGTTCACTATCGGTCAGTCAGGAGTATTTAGCCTTGGAGG
>NZ_JANEWH010000357.1:0-256 GCF_028069715.1 Kluyvera sp. Awk 3
GGTCGACTCACCCTGCCCCGATTAACGTTGGACAGGAACCCTTGGTCTTCCGGCGTGCGGGTTTTTCACCCGCATTATCGTTACTTATGTCAGCATTCGCACTTCTGATACCTCCAGCATCCCTCACGAGACACCTTCGCAGGCTTACAGAACGCTCCCCTACCCAACAACACCTAAATGTCGCTGCCGCAGCTTCGGTGCACAGTTTAGCCCCGTTACATCTTCCGCGCAGGCCGACTCGACCAGTGAGCTATTA
>NZ_JANEWH010000358.1:0-255 GCF_028069715.1 Kluyvera sp. Awk 3
CGGGAGGCAGCAGTGGGGAATATTGCACAATGGGCGCAAGCCTGATGCAGCCATGCCGCGTGTATGAAGAAGGCCTTCGGGTTGTAAAGTACTTTCAGCGAGGAGGAAGGCGTTGTGGTTAATAACCGCAGCGATTGACGTTACTCGCAGAAGAAGCACCGGCTAACTCCGTGCCAGCAGCCGCGGTAATACGGAGGGTGCAAGCGTTAATCGGAATTACTGGGCGTAAAGCGCACGCAGGCGGTTTGTTAAGTC
>NZ_JANEWH010000359.1:0-255 GCF_028069715.1 Kluyvera sp. Awk 3
GCTTATGCCTTTGCACTAACCTCCTGATGTCCGACCAGGATTAGCTAACCTTCGTGCTCCTCCGTTACTCTTTAGGAGGAGACCGCCCCAGTCAAACTACCCACCAGACACTGTCCGCAACCCGGATCACGGGTCTACGTTAGAACACCAGCCATTAAAGGGTGGTATTTCAAGGATGGCTCCACACGAACTGGCGTCCGCGCTTCAAAGCCTCCCACCTATCCTACACATCAAGGACCAGTGTTCAGTGTCAAG
>NZ_JANEWH010000036.1:0-38356 GCF_028069715.1 Kluyvera sp. Awk 3
GTATATTAAAAGTACAGAATGCTTTTTAACCACTAAATTACAAAATATATACACGCCACGACGTGTAAACACGACATCACGAATGAGGATCCCGAAGTATGAAAAGGAATACAAAAACAGTAATCGCAGGGATGATCGCGCTGGCTATGTCTCACGCGGCTTTTGCTGACGATATCAAGGTTGCGGTTGTCGGGGCGATGTCCGGCCCGGTCGCGCAGTGGGGCGACATGGAGTTCAACGGCGCGCGCCAGGCCATTAAGGATATCAACGCGAAGGGCGGCATTAAGGGCGACAAACTGGTGGGCGTTGAGTACGACGACGCCTGCGACCCGAAACAAGCGGTGGCGGTGGCCAACAAAATCGTCAACGACGGCATTAAATATGTCATCGGCCACCTGTGTTCTTCTTCCACACAGCCTGCTTCCGATATTTATGAAGATGAAGGCATTCTGATGATCTCTCCGGGGGCGACCAACCCGGAACTGACCCAGCGCGGCTATCAGTACATCATGCGTACCGCGGGCCTGGACTCCTCTCAGGGGCCGACGGCGGCAAACTACATCCTCAATAAAGTGAAGCCGCAACGCATCGCCATCATTCATGACAAACAGCAGTACGGCGAAGGCCTGGCGCGCTCCGTGCAGGACGGGCTGAAAAAAGGCGGCGGCAATATCGTCTTCTTCGATGGCATCACCGCCGGTGAAAAAGACTTCTCCGCGCTGATTGCCCGTCTGCAAAAAGAGAATATCGACTTCGTTTACTACGGCGGCTACTACCCGGAAATGGGCCAGATGCTGCGTCAGGCGCGCGCCGTAGGGCTGAAAACGCAGTTTATGGGGCCGGAAGGCGTGGGTAACGCCTCGCTGTCGAACATCGCGGGCGATGCGGCGGAAGGCATGTTGGTTACCATGCCAAAACGCTATGACCAGGATCCGGCAAACAGCGCTATCGTCGATGCCCTGAAAGCGCAGAAGAAAGATCCGAGCGGTCCGTATGTGTGGATCACCTACGCCGCCGTACAGTCTCTGGCAACCGCCATGGAACGTACCGGCAGCGATGATCCTCAGGCGCTGATTAAAGACTTAAAAGCAAACGGCGCGAAAACCGTGATTGGGCCGCTGAGCTGGGACGACAAAGGCGATCTGAAAGGCTTTGAATTTGGCGTCTTCCAGTGGCACGCCGATGGCTCATCCACCGCGGTGAAGTAACCTTCATTTCCCCCTGGCGGGCGTAGATCCGCAGGGGTAGCAAAAGGCTAATTTATGTCAGAGCAGGTTCTCTACTTTGTGCAGCAGATGTTTAACGGCGTAACGCTGGGAAGCACCTATGCACTGATCGCCATCGGTTACACCATGGTGTACGGGATTATCGGCATGATCAACTTCGCCCACGGCGAGGTGTACATGATCGGTAGTTATGTCTCCTTTATGATCATCGCTGCGCTGATGATGATGGGCATCGACACCAGCTGGTTGCTGGTGGCGGCGGGCTTTATCGGGGCGATTGTCATTGCCAGCGCCTACGGCTGGAGCATTGAACGGGTGGCCTATCGCCCGGTGCGAAACTCCAAGCGTCTGATCGCGCTGATCTCCGCTATCGGGATGTCTATCTTCCTGCAAAACTACGTCAGCCTGACCGAGGGTTCGCGCGATATCGCGTTGCCGAGCCTGTTTAACGGTCAGTGGATTGTGGGCAGCAGCGATAACTTCTCCGCCTCTATTACCACCATGCAGCTGGTTATCTGGATTGTGACCTTTATTGCCATGCTGGCGCTGACGCTGTTCATTCGCTACTCCCGTATGGGCCGCGCCTGTCGCGCCTGCGCGGAAGACCTGAAAATGGCCAGCCTGCTCGGCATTAACACTGACCGCGTGATTGCGCTGACCTTCGTGATTGGCGCGGCAATGGCGGCGGTGGCGGGCGTGCTGCTCGGCCAGTTCTACGGCGTGATTAACCCGTATATCGGCTTTATGGCCGGGATGAAAGCCTTCACCGCCGCGGTTCTCGGCGGTATCGGCAGTATTCCTGGGGCGATGATCGGTGGGCTGATCCTCGGCATCGCGGAAGCGCTGTCGTCGGCATACCTGAGCACCGAATATAAAGACGTTGTGTCGTTCGCGCTGCTGATCGTGGTACTGCTGGTGATGCCGACCGGTATTCTGGGCCGCCCGGAGGTAGAGAAAGTATGAAACCGATGCAATTTGCGATGGCGCTGCTGTCGGCGGCGATGTTCTTCGTCCTGGCGGGCGTCTTTATGGGCGTGCAGCTGCAGCTCGATGGCACTAAGCTGGTGGTCGGCAGCGCGGCGGATATCCGCTGGCAGTGGATCTTTATTGGCACCGCGGTGGTCTTTTTCTTCCAGCTGCTGCGCCCTCTGTTCCAGAAAGGGCTGAAGAGCGTCTCCGGGCCGAAGTTTATTCTGCCGGCGATTGACGGCTCGACGGTCAAACAAAAGCTGTTCCTGATTGCGCTGCTGGTGATTGCCGTGGCGTGGCCGTTTATGGTCTCGCGCGGTACGGTCGATATCGCGACCCTGACCATGATTTATATTATTCTGGGCTTGGGTCTGAACGTGGTGGTGGGGCTGTCCGGCCTGCTGGTGCTGGGCTACGGCGGCTTCTATGCCATCGGCGCCTACACTTTCGCGCTGCTGAACCACTATTACGGCCTCGGCTTCTGGACCTGTCTGCCAATCGCCGGGCTGGTCTCTGCCGCTGCCGGTTTCCTGTTGGGCTTCCCGGTACTGCGTCTGCGTGGTGACTATCTGGCGATTGTGACCTTAGGCTTCGGCGAAATCGTCCGTATCCTGCTGCTCAACAACACCGAAATCACCGGCGGCCCGAACGGCATCAGTCAGATTCCAAAACCGACCTTCTTTGGCCTGGAGTTCAGCCGCAGCGCGCGCGAAGGCGGCTGGGACACCTTCAGCAACTTCTTTAACGTCAAGTACGACCCGTCCGATCGCGTCATCTTCCTCTACCTGGTGGCGCTGCTGCTGGTGGTGCTGAGCCTGTTCGTGATTAACCGCCTGTTGCGCATGCCGCTGGGCCGCGCGTGGGAAGCGCTGCGTGAAGATGAAATCGCCTGTCGCTCGCTGGGCTTAAGCCCAACCCGCATCAAGCTGACCGCCTTTACCATCAGTGCCGCGTTTGCCGGTTTTGCCGGCACGCTGTTTGCCGCGCGTCAAGGCTTTGTCAGCCCGGAATCTTTCACCTTTGCCGAGTCGGCCTTCGTGTTGGCGATTGTGGTGCTGGGCGGCATGGGCTCGCAGTTTGCCGTTATCCTCGCCGCGATTCTGCTGGTTGTGTCGCGCGAGCTGATGCGTGACTTTAACGAATACAGCATGTTGATGCTCGGCGGCCTGATGGTACTGATGATGATCTGGCGTCCGCAGGGCCTTCTGCCGATGACCCGTCCACAGCTGAAACTGAAAAACGGGCAAGCGAAAGAAGGAGAGCAGGCATGAGTCAGCCATTATTATCCGTTAACGGCCTGATGATGCGTTTTGGCGGCCTGCTGGCGGTCAACAACGTGGCGTTGGAGCTGCATCCTCAGGAAATCGTCTCCCTGATTGGCCCGAATGGCGCGGGGAAAACCACGGTCTTTAACTGCCTGACAGGCTTCTACAAGCCAACTGGCGGCACCATTATGCTGCGCGACCAGCACCTGGAAGGGCTGCCGGGCCAGCAAATCGCCCGCATGGGCGTGGTGCGCACCTTCCAGCACGTGCGTCTGTTCCGCGAAATGACGGTGATTGAAAACCTGCTGGTGGCGCAACATCAGCAGCTCAAAACCGGCGTCTTCTCCGGCCTGCTCAAAACCCCGTCGTTCAAGCGCGCGCAAAGCGAAGCGCTGGACCGCGCCGCCACCTGGCTTGAGCGTATCGGCCTGCTGGAGCACGCCAACCGTCAGGCCAGTAACCTGGCCTACGGTGACCAGCGTCGTCTGGAGATTGCCCGCTGTATGGTGACCCAGCCGGAAATCCTGATGCTCGACGAACCGGCTGCTGGCCTCAACCCAAAAGAGACCAAAGAGCTGGATGAGCTGATTGCCGAACTGCGTAATCATCACAACACCACCATTCTGCTGATTGAGCACGATATGAAGCTGGTGATGGGCATTTCCGACCGTATCTACGTGGTGAACCAGGGCACGCCGTTGGCTAACGGCACGCCGGAAGAGATCCGCAACAACCCGGATGTTATCCGCGCGTATCTGGGTGAGGCATAATATGGATAAAGTGATGTTATCGTTCGACAAAGTCAGCGCCCACTACGGCAAAATTCAGGCGCTGCACGAGGTCAGTCTGCACATTAATCAGGGTGAAATCGTGACGCTCATCGGGGCGAACGGCGCGGGTAAAACCACGCTGCTCGGCACGCTGTGCGGCGACCCGCGCGCGACCAGCGGGCGGATTGTCTTTGATGATAAAGACATTACCGACTGGCAGACGGCGAAAATCATGCGTGAAGCGGTCGCGATCGTGCCGGAAGGGCGCCGCGTGTTTTCGCGCATGACGGTGGAAGAGAACCTGGCGATGGGGGGCTTCTTTGCCGAGCGCGATCAGTTCCAGGAGCGCATCAAGTGGGTTTACGAACTGTTCCCGCGTCTGCATGAACGTCGAATCCAGCGTGCGGGCACCATGTCCGGCGGCGAACAGCAGATGCTGGCGATTGGCCGCGCGTTGATGAGCCAGCCGCGCCTGTTGCTGCTGGATGAACCTTCTCTGGGGCTGGCGCCGATCATCATCCAGCAGATCTTCGACACCATCGAACAGCTGCGCGAGCAGGGTATGACCATCTTCCTCGTCGAGCAGAACGCTAACCAGGCGCTGAAGCTCGCCGACCGCGGTTATGTGCTGGAAAACGGCCACGTGGTGCTATCCGATACCGGTGATGCGCTATTAGCGAACGAAGCGGTGCGTAGCGCGTACCTCGGCGGTTAATTCACAGCAACAATGCCGGATGGCGGCGTAAACGCCTTATCCGGCCTACCGTTACTCGTAGGCCGGATAAGATGCGTTCGCATCGCCATCCGGCGTTTCTCTATCCGTGCCACAGCTCCCACTTTCCTTCCTTACCACCGTCACCTCCTTGCCATCCCTTTGTCGCCTTACTATCTTTTTTTTGTAATAAAAAAGTTATTTTTCTGTCATTCGAGCATGTCATGTTACCCCCGCGAACATAAAACGCGTGATATCGCGCATCCCGGCACAAAAAGAGAGATAACCGATGATATCGTTACGACATACAGCTTTAGGATTGGCGTTAAGTCTGGCATTGGCGAGCCAGGCGATGGCAGTGACCACAATTCCGTTCTGGCACTCCATGGAAGGCGAGCTGGGCAAAGAAGTTGACTCCCTGGCGCAGCGTTTTAACGCCGCCAACCCGGACTACAAAATTACCCCGATCTACAAAGGCAACTACGAGCAGAGCCTGAGCGCGGGTATCGCCGCTTTCCGTACCGGCAATGCGCCGGCGATTCTACAGGTGTATGAAGTGGGCACCGCCACCATGATGGCGTCAAAAGCGATTAAGCCGGTCTATCAGGTATTCAGCGATGCCGGGATCACGTTTGACGAATCTCAGTTTGTGCCGACGGTATCCGGTTACTACACCGATGCCAAAACCGGGCATCTGCTCTCTCAGCCGTTTAACAGCTCTACCCCGGTGCTGTACTACAACAAAGATGCCTTCAAAAAAGCCGGTTTAGACCCGGAACAGCCGCCGAAAACCTGGCAGGACCTGGCTGACTACACCGCGAAGCTGAAAGCCGCCGGTATGAAGTGCGGCTACGCCAGCGGCTGGCAGGGCTGGATCCAGATTGAAAACTTCAGTGCCTGGCACGGTCTGCCGGTCGCCAGCAAAAACAACGGCTTCGACGGTACCGATGCGGTGCTGGAGTTCAACAAGCCGGAGCAGGTTAAACATATCGCGCTGCTTGCCGATCTGAACAAGAAGGGCGACTTCAGCTACTTCGGACGTAAAGACGAATCCACCGAGAAGTTCTACAACGGCGACTGTGCGATCACGACCGCGTCCTCCGGCTCGCTGGCGGATATCCGCCATTACGCCAAATTCAACTACGGCGTCGGCATGATGCCGTACGATGCCGACGTCAAGGGCGCACCGCAGAACGCCATCATCGGTGGGGCGAGCCTGTGGGTGATGCAGGGTAAAGATAAAGAGACCTATACCGGCGTGGCGAAATTCCTCGAGTTCCTGGCGAAGCCGGAAATTGCCGCCGAGTGGCACCAGAAAACCGGCTACCTGCCGATCACCACCGCCGCGTACGATTTGACCCGCCAGCAGGGCTTCTATGACAAGAACCCTGGCGCGGATATCGCGACCCGTCAGATGCTGAACAAACCACCGTTGCCGTTCACCAAAGGCCTGCGTCTGGGCAACATGCCGCAGATTCGTACCATCGTGGATGAAGAGCTGGAAAGCGTCTGGACCGGGAAGAAAACGCCTCAGCAGGCGCTGGATTCTGCGGTAGAGCGCGGGAACCAGCTGCTGCGTCGCTTCGAGCAATCGACCAAGTCTTAATTTAACCGCCTTACCCCTCACCTTAACCCTCTCCCCATAGGGGAGAGGGTACCGTTCGGCGCCGTCTGGTAGAGATTGCACCGGGTTGTCTTTTCTCCCTCGCCCCTTTGGGGAGAGGGTCGGGGTGAGGGGAAAACCAACGCAGAGTTTAACTATGTCATCATCCCGTCCGGTGTTTAAATCGCGCTGGCTGCCCTATGCATTGGTCGCCCCGCAGCTGATTATCACCGTTATTTTCTTTATCTGGCCCGCCGGCGAAGCGCTGTGGTACTCGTTGCAAAGCGTCGACCCGTTTGGGCTCTCCAGCCAGTTTGTTGGCCTGGATAACTTCGTCACGCTGTTTCATGACCCTTACTATCTCGACGCCTTCTGGACGACCATTAAGTTCAGCGCCATGGTAACGGTGAGCGGCCTGCTGGTGTCGCTGGTTTTTGCTGCCCTGGTGGATTATGTCGTGCGCGGCAGTCGTCTCTACCAGACGCTGATGCTGCTGCCGTACGCCGTTGCCCCCGCCGTTGCCGCGGTACTGTGGATCTTCCTGTTCAACCCAGGACGCGGGCTGATTACCCACGTTCTCGGTGAGTTCGGCTACGACTGGAACCACGCGCAGAATAGCGGCCAGGCGATGTTCCTGGTGGTCTTCGCCTCGGTGTGGAAGCAAATCAGCTACAACTTTCTGTTCTTCTTCGCCGCGCTGCAGTCGATTCCGCGCTCGCTGGTAGAAGCCGCCGCCATTGACGGCGCCGGCCCGATTCGCCGCTTCTTCAAGCTGGCGCTGCCGCTGATTGCGCCCGTGAGTTTCTTCCTGCTGGTGGTGAACCTGGTTTACGCCTTCTTTGATACCTTCCCGGTGATTGATGCCGCGACGGCAGGCGGCCCGGTACAGGCCACCACCACGCTGATTTATAAGATTTACCGTGAAGGGTTCGCCGGGCTGGATCTCTCGGCCTCTGCCGCGCAATCGGTGGTGCTGATGTTCCTCGTCATCATCCTGACCGTGGTGCAGTTCCGCTACGTGGAAAGAAAGGTGCGTTACCAATGATTGAGAACCGTCGCGGGCTGACTATTTTCAGCCACACCATGCTGATCCTGGGGATTATCGTGATTCTCTTCCCGCTGTACGTCGCGTTCACCGCGGCAACGCTGGACGACAAAGCGGTATTTGCAACGCCGATGACGCTGATCCCCGGCGGCCATCTGTTTGAGAACATGAAGGCCATCTGGGTGAACGGCGTTGGGGCCAACAGCGCGCCGTTCTGGTTGATGATGCTTAATAGCTTCATCATGGCCTTCGCCATCACCGTCGGCAAAATTACCGTCTCGATGCTGTCGGCGTTTGCCATTGTCTGGTTTCGCTTCCCGCTGCGTAACCTGTTCTTCTGGATGATTTTTATCACCCTGATGCTGCCAGTCGAAGTGCGTATCTTCCCGACGGTGGAAGTGATTGCCAACCTGAAAATGCTCGACAGCTACGCGGGCCTGACGCTGCCGTTGATGGCCTCGGCCACCGCGACTTTCCTGTTCCGTCAGTTCTTTATGACCTTGCCGGACGAGCTGATTGAAGCGGCGCGCATTGACGGCGCCTCGCCGATGCGTTTTTTTCGCGACATCGTGCTGCCGCTGTCAAAAACCAACCTGGCGGCGCTGTTCGTTATCACCTTTATCTATGGCTGGAACCAGTATCTCTGGCCGCTGTTGATCATCACCGACGTCAATCTCGGCACCGCCGTGGCGGGCATCAAAGGCATGATCGCCATTGGGCAAGGCACCACGCAGTGGAATCAGGTGATGGCGGCAATGCTGCTCACCCTTATCCCTCCGGTCGTTATCGTTTTAGCCATGCAACGGGCGTTTGTGCGTGGTTTAGTGGACAGTGAGAAATAACATGGCAGGACTGAAATTACAGGCAGTAAGCAAAAGCTGGGACGGCAAAACCCAGGTGATTCAACCGCTGACGCTGGACGTGGCGGACGGCGAGTTTATTGTGATGGTCGGCCCGTCGGGCTGCGGTAAGTCGACGCTGCTGCGCATGGTGGCCGGGCTTGAGCGAGTGACCAGCGGCGACATCTGGATCGATCGCAAGCGCGTCACCGAAATGGAGCCGAAGGATCGCGGCATTGCGATGGTGTTCCAGAACTACGCCCTCTACCCGCATATGAGCGTGGAAGAGAATATGGCCTGGGGGCTGAAAATTCGCGGCATGGGGAAAGCGCACATCGCGGAAAAGGTGCAGGAAGCGGCGCGTATTCTTGAGCTGGATGGCCTGCTGAAGCGCCGTCCGCGCGAACTGTCCGGCGGCCAGCGCCAGCGCGTGGCGATGGGCCGCGCCATCGTACGCGACCCGGCGGTGTTCCTGTTTGATGAGCCGCTCTCTAACCTCGATGCCAAGCTGCGCGTGCAGATGCGTCTTGAACTACAGCAACTGCATCGTCGTCTGAAAACAACCTCGCTTTACGTCACTCACGATCAGGTGGAGGCGATGACCCTTGCCCAGCGGGTGATGGTGATGAACAAAGGCATTGCCGAACAAATCGGCACGCCGGTGGAAGTGTATGAGAAACCGGCCAGCCGTTTTGTGGCGAGCTTTATCGGCAGCCCAGCAATGAACCTGCTGGACGGGCAACTGGATGCGTCCGGCACGCGCTTTGTGTTGTCTAATGGAATGCAGCTCCCGATTCCGGCAGGGCGTCGTGAATATGCCGGACGTCGCATGACGCTGGGTATCCGCCCGGAACATATTGCGTTAAGCTCGCAGGCGGAAGGCGGCGTGCCGATGGTCATCGACACGCTGGAAATTTTAGGTGCAGATAACCTGGCGCACGGGCGCTTTGGCGAATTGAAAATGGTGGTGCGCCTGCCGCACCAGCAGCGCCCGAATGCAGGCACTACGCTGTGGTTACATCTGCCGGATGAACATCTGCACCTCTTTGACGGTGAAACAGGAATGCGAGTATGAGCAACTGGCCCTATCCTCATATCGTCGCCCATCGCGGCGGCGGCAAATTAGCGCCGGAAAATACGCTGGCGGCGATCGACGTGGGTGCGCGCTACGGGCATACCATGATTGAGTTTGACGCCAAGCTGTCGAAAGACGGGCAGATCTTTCTGCTGCATGACGATAACCTTGAACGCACCAGCAACGGCTGGGGCGTGGCAGGTGATCTGAACTGGCAGGATCTGCTGCGTGTGGACGCGGGCAGCTGGTTTGCCAGCAGCTTTAAGGGTGAACCGCTGCCGCTGCTGTCGCAGGTGGCGGAACGCTGCCGTCAGCACGGCATGATGGCGAATATTGAGATTAAACCCACCACAGGCACCGGCCCGCTGACCGGCAAAGTCGTGGCGCTGGCCGCCCGCGAGCTGTGGGCCGACATGACGCCGCCACTGCTATCGTCGTTTGAAATCGATGCGCTGGAAGCGGCGCAGCTTGCCGCACCAGAGCTGCCGCGCGGCCTGCTGCTCGACGAGTGGCGCGACGACTGGCGTGAGCTGACCACGCGACTGGGCTGCGTTTCCATTCACCTTAACCATCGTTTACTCGATGAGGCGCGCGTGGATGCGCTGCGCGAGGCCGGGTTAAAGATTCTGGTCTATACGGTCAATAACCCCCAGCGCGCGCGGGAGCTGCTGCGCTGGGGCGTGAACTGCATCTGTACCGATGCGATTGACGTCATTGGCCCGGATTTCCAGCCTTAATACTGCTTCAGCATGCCGCCGTTGTTGTTGGGCAGCGGCTGCTGATTCGGGGTGAGTGTACCTGGCTGGGCCTGTTGTACCCGCTGCTGGTTGGCCTTGAGCTGGTTTTGCAGATGCAGCTGTTGCTGCTGCGTCTGCACCTGCCGCTGTTGATTCAGCATCCCTTTCTGCTGCTGTTGTTGGTTCAACATTCGCGACTGCATGCGCTGCTGGCTGGGGATCTCATAACCCGGCTGGTTCGGGTTATTGTCGATGTTCAACGGCGCAGCCAGCGCGGTGAACGGCAGCAGCGCTGCGAGAATCAGTAATCGTTTCATCATCTTTCCTCCTTGTAGGGGATCTCTTAAGTTTACTCCTTTCCCGCCAGAACGAGGATTATTTCAGCATTTTGAACCAGGCTTAGTGGGGACCTCACCGCACGCTCTGGAGAATGATGATGATAACAACGCCGACGTTTTTCCGCCGGGTAGCCCTTGCTGCTCTGCTCTCAGGAAGCTGTTTTAGCGCCGTAGCCGCGCCGCCTCCGCCTCCCGTCTCCTACGGCGTGGAAGAAGATGTGTTTCATCCCGTCCGCGCCCAGCAGGGCATGGTGGCCTCGGTGGATGCCGCCGCCACGCGAGTCGGCGTGGAGATTTTGCGCCAGGGCGGCAATGCCGTCGACGCGGCGGTCGCGGTTGGCTACGCGCTGGCGGTTACGCACCCGCAGGCCGGTAACCTCGGCGGCGGCGGGTTTATGCTGCTGCGCACCAAAGACGGTAAAACCACGGCGATCGATTTCCGTGAAATGGCTCCGGAGCAGGCAACGCGCGACATGTTCCTCGACGATCACGGCAACCCGGACAGTAAAAAATCACTGACTTCGCATCTCGCTTCCGGCACGCCGGGCACCGTCGCCGGTTTCTCCCTGGCGCTGGAAAAATACGGCACACTGCCGCTCAACAAAATCATTCGCCCGGCGCTGAAGCTGGCGCAAGAGGGTTTTATCGTTAACGATGCGCTGGCCGACGATCTGAAAACCTACGGCAGCGAAGTACTGCCGAATCACGCCAACAGCAAGGCCATCTTCTGGAAAAACGGTGAACCGCTGAAGAAGGGGGATAAGCTGGTGCAGGCTAATCTGGCGAAAAGCCTGGAGCTGATTGCCGAGCACGGGCCGGATGCGTTCTACAAAGGGGCGATTGCCGATCAAATTGCCGAAGAGATGCAGAAAAACGGGGGGCTGTTGAGTAAGGCGGATCTGGCGAATTACAAGGCCGTCGAGCGCACGCCTATTAGCGGCACCTATCGCGGATATGAAGTGTTCTCCATGCCGCCGCCGTCTTCCGGCGGGATTCACATCGTGCAAATTCTTAATATTCTGGAAAACTTCGATCTGCATAAATACGGTTTTGGCAGCGCTGATGCGATGCAGCTGATGGCCGAAGCGGAGAAGCATGCCTATGCCGACCGTTCGGAATATCTCGGCGACCCGGACTTTGTGAAGGTACCGTGGCAGGCGCTGACCAACAAAGCCTACGCTAAATCAATTGCCGACCAGATTGATATCAACAAAGCCAAGCCTTCCAGCCAGATTAAACCCGGCAAGCTGGCCCCATACGAAAGCAACCAGACCACCCATTTTTCGGTGGTGGATAAAGACGGCAATGCGGTGGCGGTGACCTACACCCTCAATACCACCTTCGGCACCGGTATCGTGGCGGGTAACACCGGCATTCTGATGAATAACGAAATGGATGACTTTTCCGCCAAGCCCGGCGTGCCGAACGTCTATGGGCTGGTAGGGGGTGACGCCAACGCGGTAGAGGCGAAGAAACGCCCACTGTCGTCAATGTCGCCGACCATTGTCGTCAAAGACGGCAAAACCTGGCTGGTGACCGGTAGTCCGGGCGGTAGTCGTATTATCACCACGGTGCTGCAGATGGTCGTCAACAGCATCGATTTTGGGATGAACGTGGCGGAAGCCACCAACGCGCCGCGTTTCCACCACCAGTGGCTGCCGGACGAACTGCGGGTAGAGAAGGGCTTTAGCCCGGACACGCTCAAGCTGCTGGAGGCGAAAGGGCAGAAGGTGGCGCTGAAAGAGGCGATGGGCAGCACGCAGAGCATTATGGTCGACCCGGATGGGACGCTGTATGGGGCCTCGGACCCGCGTTCGCCGGATGATTTAACTGCGGGTTATTAAGCTATATATCTGATCTAACTATAAAATGTTAGATCAGATAACTTCAATAAATAGATAAGAGAATTGCTTACCGTTAATCGCGAGCTGTAACGAAAAACGTTTTTGCCTGCGAAAATCACCGTGTCATGTTGACCTCTTTATTCAGCAAGAGGGGGCGTGATGGACGCAGAGGTACCGGTAAGAAGGGTGATGCTTGCGCTGGGGATCTTTTTTGATGGTACGGGCAATAATGCGTTTACCACCCAAAAAATGGTGGAGATTTTTCGTCAACAGCACGGAAATATCGACAGCGTCGAGGCAGAGCCCCTTTTCAGGCGTCATGCCCAAACGCATTTCGGGGTAAGCGGTACGCAAGCGGCGAGCTATCTCGGCTATTACACCAATATTTACGCGTTGCAGGCGCTCTACGCGCTCCCCGATTCTGCCGGGAAGGAACGGATTCAACAGGCGATTTATATTGAGGGCGTGGGTACCTGCGTGGGAAAGCCTGATTGCGTCATCGGGATGGGTTTTGGCACCGGAGAATATGGCGTGATAGCCAAAACCGATGAGGCTATTGCCCGTCTGGCGTCAGCGGTGTCGGCAGCACTCGCTTCGTTAAGTGGTCCGTGGGTAGTTGATTGCGTGCTGTTCGATCTCTTTGGCTTCAGCCGCGGTGCGGCGGCGGCTCGCCATTTTGCCAATCGTATTCAATCGGAAGATCCGGCTATCTTTCGCGCTATTGCCTCTGCCGTAGGCGATCTGCCACGGATACGCTGCCGCTTTATTGGTCTATTTGATACCGTTGCCGCTATCGCGACGCTTGCCAATGGTATGGATCCCCACGGCCCTGACACCGGCGAGGTCAATCTTGTACTGCGTCCGGGCGTGGCGGAACACGTTTTTCACATCGTCGCTCAGCATGAATGCCGCTATAACTTTGCGCTGAACAGCGTCGCACCAGCATGGCCGGAGCTTTTGCTACCGGGTGCGCATTCGGATATCGGCGGCGGCTATCTGCCGCGAATACGTGAGGATCTCTTTCTCACGCGCCCGCAGGTTGAGACGGTGCCGTGGAATGAGCCAGGCGAACGATCGCGGGTTTATCGGCAAGCTGTCGCGCAGCTTTCCGCACTCAACAACGCCCCCGCAATGGCTCCCTTAATGCGAACGCACTCGGTGATGCCGGCAACCTGGGAGGATGAATTTGCCCCGAACGATCGCTACGGGCAGATGCAAAAAAGATGCTTTGCGGCGTTGACCTTGCGGCAGCGACAGGTCAGCGCCGACTGGTCGCAGGCCGCGTTATGGGTGATGCTGGATGCGGCACGTGCTGCCGGCGTGCTGTTTGATGAGCCGACGCTACACTTGCCGGAGGCGTTAATACCCCTTGTCGAGCGCGCCAGACAAATGGGGAAGGCGGTACGCGTAGGATCGCGGATAAACGGGTTTAGCACGCAGGAATTAGATACGCTGGCGCAGGACTTTATTCACTGCTCGGCTAACTGGAACAGCGTGACGGTGAATGATGCAGGCGAGCTTTATGGCGGCGCGGCGATAGCGGAAACGCTCGGCTTTGTGAATAGACCTGATGAAGGGTGGGTCAGGACCGTCTACGATTTGAACGGCAAAAAGTGGTGAGTGCCCGGCACGTGGCCGGGCGAGCGGTTTAAATGGGTTTCACCCGCGCCATAAAATAGGCATCCACATACTCCCCATTACGCAGCGCATAGTTGCGCCCGGTGCCTTCGATCTCAAACCCGTGCTTTTGATACACCGCCACCGCCGGCGCGTTATCGACAAACACGGTGAGTTCAATGCGGTCGACGCGCAGCCAGTTGTCGCACATATCGATCATGGTGCGCATAAGCGCGCTGGCGACGCCGCGGTTTTGCCAGCGGGTATCGACGCAAATACCGAAGTCGGCGACGTGGCTGCGGCGAGGGCGTTGGGGGATGGCAATACTGAGGTGCCCAACCACCTGTTCATCGATGCAGGCGACCAGTTGCTTGATACCTGGCTGGTCGGCTAGCCGCTCTTGCCACATGTGGCTGGAAGGATGAGGCACCTGTAGCGTGTTGTGATACACCTCCGGCTGGGCGTGGATCTGACGGATAGCGTCGAAATCTTTGGGTTCAGCGTGGCGTATCACGATGTCACTCATTCTTCATTTCCTTTGTGGTGTAAAAGTCCCTTTTAACATCATTGATTTTGAAATGTGCGTCAATTAGCTTTTTTTGCAAAAATCACTGGACAGTTGCGAATGAGAATGATTATTATTGTCCTGCATTCAGGGCGTCCTTGCGGAGTTCCTGAAAGCACGACATTGCTCACATTGCTTCCAGTATTACTTTAGCCAGCTTATTGCTGGCTTTTTTTTGTCTGTCATTGCGCTATGGTATTCAGCAAACTCTTCAAAAGGACTGAACCATGACTCTGCACTGCGCCTTTATCGGCTTTGGCAAAAGCACCACCCGTTACCATCTTCCCTACGTTCTGCACCGCAAAGCCGACTGGCACGTGGCGCATATCTATCGCCGCAGTCCGAAGCCGGACGAGCAGGCGCCGCAGTATGCGCACATTCACTTCACCAGCGAGCTGAACGATATTCTGCACGATCCGCAGGTGAAGCTGGTGGTGGTTTGCACCCATGCTGATAGCCACTTCGAGTACGCGAAAAAAGCGCTGGAAGCGGGCAAGAACGTACTGGTAGAAAAACCATTCACCCCGACGCTGGCGGAAGCGAAGGAACTGTTTGCGTTAGCGAAAAGCAAAGGGCTGACCGTCTCACCGTATCAGAACCGTCGCTTTGACTCCTGCTTCCTGACCGCCAAAAAAGCCATTGAGAGCGGTAAGCTGGGCGAGATTGTTGAGATAGAAAGCCACTTTGACTACTACCGCCCGGAAGCGCCGACCCAGCCGGGCCGTCCACAGGATGGCGCGTTTTATGGCCTGGGCGTGCACACCATGGACCAAATCATCTCGCTGTTTGGCCGCCCGGATCACGCGGCGTACGACATTCGCAGCCTGCGCAATCCGGCCAATCCGGATGATACCTTTGAAGCTCAGCTGTTCTACGGCAACCTGAAGGCGATAGTGAAAACCAGCCACCTGGTGAAAATCGACTACCCGAAATTTATCGTGCACGGCACCAAAGGCTCCTTCGTGAAGTACGGTATCGATCAGCAGGAAACCAGCCTGAAAGCGGGCATTATGCCGGGAGATGCGGGCTTTGCGGCGGATAGTTCACTGGCACAGCTGGAGTACGTCAACGACGCGGGGCAAACGGTAAAAGAGCAGTGGCAGGCCGAGCATGGCGACTATGGTCGCGTGTACGATGCGCTGTATCAGACGCTGACCCAAGGCGCGCCGAATTTCGTCAAGGAAACTGAGGCTCTCACCAATATGGAACTGCTTGAGTGCGCCTTTGAGCAACCGTCTCCTGCCACGATTACCCTTGCCAAATAAGTAAAAATGGCTCCTCTGTTCTTGTTCATATTTTTTGAACAGAGGAGTCAATTTTCACCCACTATCATCCTGAGCGGTTTACGTCCAAACTTGTTTCATCGAAAACATGAGGGGGTAAAAAATGATTTTCTTACGCAAAGCAAATGAACGTGGTCACGCGAATCATGGTTGGCTGGATTCCTGGCATACCTTCTCTTTTGCCGACTACTACGATCCGAATTACATGGGCTTCTCGGCGCTGCGCGTCATTAACGATGACGTGATTGATGCAGGCCAGGGGTTCGGTACTCACCCGCACAAAGACATGGAAATCCTGACCTACGTGCTGGAAGGCGCCGTAGAGCACCAGGACAGCATGGGTAACAAAGAGCAGGTTCCGGCGGGCGAGTTCCAGATTATGAGCGCCGGTACCGGGGTGCGTCACTCTGAGTACAACCCGAGCGCCACCGATAAGCTGCACCTGTATCAGATCTGGATTATTCCAGAAAAAACCGGCATCACGCCGCGCTACGAACAGCGTCGCTTCGACGCCGCGCAGGGCAAACAGCTGGTGCTGTCGCCGGATGCGCGTGAAGGTTCCTTGAAGGTTTACCAGGATATGGAACTGTACCGCTGGGCGCTGGCAAAAGGCGAACAGTCAGTACACCAGATTGCCGCCGACCGCCGCGTGTGGATTCAGGTAGTGAAAGGTGAAGTCTCGATTAATGGCACCAAAGCCACCACCAGCGATGGTCTGGCGATTTGGGACGAGCAGGCGATTTCAGTTCACGCCGACAGCGAAAGCGAAATTTTACTCTTCGATCTGCCGCCAGTTTGATCCGTCTTAAATAATTAGCGCAACCTCCCCAATCTTGCGGGGAGGTTGCGTCATCTCCGTGGTAAACTTCAGCAATATTTCACCTTTGTTTGCCTTTGGACGATGAAAAAGAAAAGACCCGTACTTCAGGATGTTGCCGATCGCGTTGGCGTAACCAAAATGACGGTGAGCCGTTTTTTACGTAACCCGGAGCAGGTTTCCGAAGCGTTACGCGGTAAAATTGCGGCGGCGCTTGATGATCTGGGCTATATCCCCAATCGGGCTCCCGATATTCTCTCCAATGCGACCAGTCGCGCCATCGGCGTGCTGCTGCCCTCATTAACCAACCAGGTCTTTGCGGAAGTGCTGCGCGGCGTGGAAAGCGTCACCGACGCCCACGGCTATCAGACGATGCTTGCCCACTACGGCTACAAGCCGGAGATGGAGCAGGAGCGCCTTGAGTCGATGCTCTCCTGGAACATTGACGGCCTGATTCTCACTGAACGTACCCACACGCCGCGTACCCTGAAAATGATCGAAGTTGCCGGTATTCCGGTAGTTGAGCTCATGGATAGCCAGTCTCCGTGCCTCGATATCGCCGTGGGTTTCGATAACTTTGAAGCGGCGCGGCAGATGACGGCGGCGATTATCGCGCGCGGCCATCGGCACATTGCCTATTTAGGCGCGCGTCTCGATGAACGCACTATTATCAAACAGAAAGGCTACGAGCAGGCGATGCTTGACGCAGGTCTGACGCCGTATAGCGTGATGGTGGAGCAGTCGTCGTCTTACACTTCCGGCATCGAACTGATGCGCCAGGCGCGACGCGAATTCTCCAGGCTGGACGGCATTTTCTGTACCAATGATGACCTTGCGGTCGGCGCGGCGTTTGAGTGCCAGCGCCTGGGGCTGAAAATTCCGGACGATATCGCGATTGCCGGTTTTCACGGCCACGATATCGGCCAGGTGATGGAACCGCGTCTCGCCAGTGTCCTGACGCCGCGTGAGCGCATGGGGCGCATTGGCGCGGAGCGTCTGCTTGCCCGTATTCGCGGTGAGGTAGTGACGCCGAAGATGTTAGATTTAGGTTTCACTTTGTCACCGGGTGGTTCTATTTAGGCCTCACAAGTTTGAACTAGATCACACATATTCACTCGTAATTCACTTCCGGCACGAATGGTTATTGCTTATCCAGTTGCTCAGCATGACAATGTTACCGATAACTGTTACCCGTAACAAATTCCCAGTGCCCAACAGGAGGACGCCTTGAGCACGACTAACCACGATCACCACGTTTATGTACTGATGGGCGTATCCGGCAGCGGTAAATCCGCCGTTGCCAGCGAAGTCGCACATCGCCTGAACGCCGCGTTTCTGGACGGCGATTTCCTGCACCCACGCAGCAATATCGTCAAAATGTCCTCCGGCGAACCGCTGAACGACGACGACCGCAAACCCTGGCTGCAGGCGCTGAATGACGCCGCGTTTGCCATGCAGCGCACGAACAAAGTCTCGCTGATTGTCTGCTCCGCGCTGAAAAAAGCGTACCGCGACATTCTGCGTGAAGGGAACCCGAATCTCTCCTTCGTCTACCTGAAAGGGGATTTCGAGGTGATTGAGAGCCGTCTGAAAGCGCGTAAGGGCCACTTCTTCAAGACCCAAATGCTGGTGACGCAGTTCGAAACCCTGCAAGAACCGGGCGCTGACGAACGCGACGTGCTGGTGGTTGATATCGATCAGCCGCTGGAAGGCGTTATCGACAGCACCATTGAAGTGATTAACAAAGGCCGTATCGCGTGACAACTTTATCGTTAGTTTTAACAGCAGTGGGTTCCGTTTTACTGCTGCTGTTTTTAGTCATGAAGGCGCGTATGCACGCCTTCCTGGCTTTGATGGTGGTTTCTATTGGTGCAGGGCTTTTCTCCGGTATGCCGTTGATTAAAATCGCGGAAACCATGGAGAAAGGCATGGGCGGTACGCTGGGCTTCCTGGCTATCGTGGTCGCGCTGGGCGCGATGTTCGGCAAAATTCTGCACGAGACGGGCGCAGTCGATCAGATTGCGGTCAAAATGCTGAAATCCTTCGGCCACAGCCGCGCGCACTATGCCATTGGTATTGCCGGCCTTATCTGTGCGCTGCCGCTGTTCTTTGAAGTGGCGATCGTGCTGCTGATTAGCGTCGCGTTCTCTATGGCGCGTCACACCGGGACCAACCTGGTGAAGCTAGTGATTCCACTGTTTGCCGGTGTGGCAGCCGCTGCGGCGTTTCTGCTGCCGGGGCCTGCGCCAATGCTGCTGGCTTCCCAAATGCACGCCGACTTTGGCTGGATGATTCTGATTGGCCTGTGTGCGGCGATTCCGGGGATGATTATTGCCGGGCCGCTGTGGGGCAACTTTATCAGCCGCTACGTTGAGCTGAATATTCCTGATGACATTACCGAGCCGCACCTTGGCGAAGGCAAAATGCCGTCCTTCGGCTTCAGCCTGGCGCTGATTCTGCTGCCGCTGGTGCTGGTGGGGCTGAAAACGATCGCCGCGCGCTTTGTGCCGGTGGAGTCCGAAACCTATCAGTGGTTTGAATTTATCGGTCACCCATTCACCGCGATTCTGATTGCCTGCCTGGTGGCGATTTATGGCCTGGCGTTCCGTCAGGGCATGGCGAAAGACAAAGTGATGGCGATCTGCGGCGCGGCCTTGCAGCCAGCGGGGATTATTCTGCTGGTGATCGGTGCGGGCGGCGTGTTCAAACAGGTGCTGGTGGATTCCGGGGTCGGCCCGGCATTGGGTGAAGCCCTGACCGGGATGGGCCTGCCGATTGCGCTGACCTGCTTCATTCTGGCCGCTGCGGTGCGCATTATTCAGGGTTCCGCGACGGTTGCGTGTCTGACTGCGGTTGGCCTGGTGATGCCGGTGATTGAGCAGCTGCATTACAGTGGCGCTCAACTGGCGGCGCTGTCTATCTGTATCGGCGGCGGTTCTATCGTGGTGAGCCACGTGAACGACGCAGGCTTCTGGCTGTTCGGTAAGTTTACCGGCGCGACGGAAGCGCAGACGCTGAAAACCTGGACCATGATGGAAACCATTCTTGGTACGGTAGGCGCGATTGTCGGTATGGTGGCGTTTTCGCTGCTGAGCTGACCTGAAGTGCTCCCTCTCCCCTATGGGGAGAGGGATTGTACGGTGCGACGATTTATTATCCCTTCATCCACATCCGAATGCCGTCCAGGAACATCTGGGTCGCCATCATCACCAGAATCAATCCCATCAGACGCTCTAACGCGTTAACCCCTTTCTCGCCCAGCAGGCGCAGGAACAGCGACGACTGCAGCAAAATCACCACTGTGCCCCCCCAGGCAATCAGCAGCGCAATGACCAGGTGCGACAGATTGTTGGGATACTGATGCGACAGCAGCATCAGCGTCGCCAGCAGCGTCGGCCCGGCAACCAGTGGAATGGCAAGCGGGACAATAAACGGTTCTTCACCCGCCGGTAGCCCCGAGCTGTTCCCCGTGGCGCTGGGGAAAATCATCTTAATAGCAATCAGGAATAAAATGATGCCGCCGGAGATGGAAACCGTCTCGGCGCGCAGGTTTAAAAACGCCAGAATCTTCTCGCCCGCGAAGAGAAAAATCAGCATCAGTAGGAGTGCGATTAAAAGCTCACGTATCATGATCGCCTTGCGGCGCTTGGGTTCCGTGTGTTTTAGCACCGACATAAAAATGGGCAAATTTCCCAGTGGATCCATAATCAGGATCAATAAAACAGCGGCGGAAAAGATTTCACTCATGACTCAAATTCCCTGATAATTGTTGTGGAATTTCTGCTCTACACATCGTCTGCGTTGCGGAGTTCAACGTGGATAAATGTGCCCCCTATAACTGGGGGGAATAAGTTGCATTTCTGATTGCTTTGCAATCATTGATTAATTTCACTTGCGACTTTAGCTGCTTTTTGTAATGTGAAGGGATGCCCAGTGGAACTGGTAAGCAATAACAGCACATATCTGCAGGAAAATTCGTTATGAAAAATGTTGGTTTTATCGGCTGGCGCGGGATGGTCGGCTCTGTACTCATGCAACGCATGGTTGAAGAGCGCGACTTTGACGCCATTCGCCCGGTCTTCTTCTCCACCTCTCAGTTAGGTCAAGCTGCGCCGTCGTTCGGCGGCACCACCGGTGGTAAGCTTCAGGACGCCTATGATCTTGAAGCGCTGAAGGCGCTCGACATTATTGTTACCTGTCAGGGCGGCGATTATACCAACGAAATCTATCCTAAGCTGCGTGAAAGCGGCTGGCAGGGTTACTGGATTGACGCCGCCTCCTCGCTGCGCATGAAAGATGACGCCATCATTATTCTCGACCCGGTGAACCAGCAGGTCATCACCGACGGTCTGAACAACGGGATTAAAACCTTCGTCGGCGGTAACTGCACCGTCAGCCTGATGCTGATGTCGCTGGGCGGCCTCTTCGCCAACGATCTGGTTGAGTGGGCCTCTGTTGCTACCTATCAGGCGGCTTCCGGCGGCGGCGCGCGCCACATGCGCGAGTTGCTGACCCAAATGGGCCTGCTGCACAACCACGTCGCCAGCGAACTGGCCGACCCGGCTTCCGCCATCCTCGACATCGAACGCAAAGTGACCACCTTGACCCGCAGCGGCGATCTGCCGATTGATAACTTTGGCGTCCCGCTGGCGGGCGGCCTGATTCCGTGGATCGACAAGCAGCTCGACAACGGCCAGAGCCGTGAAGAGTGGAAAGGCCAGGCGGAAACCAACAAAATTCTCGCGACCTCCTCGGTGATTCCGGTGGATGGGTTATGCGTACGTATCGGCGCGCTGCGTTGCCACAGCCAAGCATTCACCCTGAAATTGAAAAAAGATATTTCCATAAGTTCTGTGGAGGAATTACTGGCTGCGCACAATCCGTGGGCGAAAGTGGTGCCAAACGATCGTGAAATCACGATGCGCGAACTCACCCCGGCGGCGGTCACCGGTACGCTGACCACGCCAGTTGGGCGTTTGCGCAAACTGAATATGGGGCCGGAATACCTGTCAGCGTTCACCGTTGGCGACCAGCTCCTGTGGGGCGCAGCCGAGCCGCTGCGTCGTATGCTACGTCAATTGGCGTAAACATTTATTCATCGATCAGGGGTGGCGAACCACCCCTTTTTTTTGCGTAATACAAGGGAGTAAACGCAGTTATGTCTATTTTTCTCTCAGGAGTCAGGTAAAGCGTTGACTATGCTTTAATCAAGGTCTGTCACCTTGACTGAAGGTTGAACGGGGCCGAGAGAGGCACACAACTTCGTGCCGCACCGTTCAGGTCACAAATGTCGCCATTTAAATTGGATTGAGGCGATACAAAACTAAGGATGATGAAGCATGTCTGATCGTGTTGATAGAGACGTGATTAATGCACTGATCTCAGGCCATTTTGCGGATCCTTTTTCCGTACTGGGGATGCACAGAACGGAAGCAGGGCTGGAAGTCCGGGCGTTACTGCCTGACGCGACCGACGTTTGGGTGATTGAACCCAAAACCGGGCGCAAAGTGGGCAAGCTGGAGTGCGTGGACTCACGCGGTTTCTTTTGTGGCATTCTGCCGCGTCGTAAAAATTTCTTCCGCTATCAGTTGGCTGTCGTTTGGCATGGCCAACAGAATCTTATTGATGACCCCTATAGCTTTGGCCCATTGCTCCAGGAAATGGATGCATGGTTGCTGTCCGAAGGTACCCACCTGCGCCCGTATGAAAAACTGGGCGCGCATGCGGACACGATGGACGGCATCACCGGGACTCGCTTTGCGGTCTGGGCGCCTAACGCCCAGCGCGTTTCCGTCGTCGGGCAGTTTAACTACTGGGATGGCCGCCGTCACCCGATGCGTCTGCGTCGGGAAACCGGAATTTGGGAGCTGTTCATCCCCGGCGCACACAACGGTCAGCTGTATAAATTTGAGATGATCGACGCTCGCGGCGCGTTGCGGATTAAAGCAGACCCTTATGCCTTTGAAGCTCAGATGCGACCGGAAACGGCATCGCTGATCTGCGGGCTGCCGCCAAAAGTTGAGCAGAGCGAAGAACGCAAAAAAGCCAACCAGTTCGACGCCCCTATCTCTATCTACGAGGTGCACCTGGGTTCCTGGCGCCGTCATACCGACAACAACTACTGGCTGAGCTACCGCGAGCTGGCCGAGCAGCTGGTGCCGTACGCTAAATGGATGGGCTTCACCCATCTGGAGCTGCTGCCGGTTAACGAGCACCCGTTTGACGGCAGCTGGGGCTATCAGCCCACCGGGCTGTATGCGCCAACCCGCCGCTTCGGTACGCGAGAAGACTTCCGCTACTTCATCAACGCCGCGCACGCCGCCGGTCTGAACGTCATTCTCGACTGGGTGCCGGGGCACTTCCCTTCGGATGATTTCGCGCTGGCCGAGTTTGACGGTACCAACCTGTACGAGCACAGCGACCCGCGTGAAGGCTACCATCAGGACTGGAATACCCTGATTTATAACTATGGCCGCCGTGAAGTGAGTAACTTCCTGACGGGCAACGCCTTGTACTGGGTGGAGCGCTTCGGTATTGATGCGCTGCGCGTCGATGCGGTGGCGTCAATGATTTACCGCGACTACTCTCGTAAAGAGGGCGAGTGGATCCCGAATGAGTTCGGTGGCCGCGAAAACCTTGAAGCGATTGAGTTTCTGCGTCAGACCAACCGCGTGTTGGGCGAGCAGGTTCCCGGCGCGGTGAGTATGGCGGAAGAGTCGACCGACTTTGCCGGCGTCTCACGCCCGTCCGATATGGGCGGTCTGGGCTTCTGGTTTAAGTGGAACCTGGGCTGGATGCACGACACCCTGGACTACATGAAGCTCGATCCGGTTCATCGCCAGTACCATCACGACAAAATGACCTTCGGCATGCTGTACAACTACACGGAAAACTTCGTGTTGCCGTTATCGCATGACGAAGTGGTCCACGGTAAAAAATCCATTCTTGACCGTATGCCGGGCGACGCGTGGCAGAAGTTCGCCAACCTGCGCGCCTACTACGGCTGGATGTTCGCTTTCCCGGGCAAAAAGCTGCTGTTTATGGGCGATGAGTTTGCTCAGGGCCGCGAATGGAACTTTGACGGCAGCCTCGACTGGCATCTGCTGGAAGGCGACGATAACTGGCATCACGGGGTACAGCGTCTGGTGCGCGACCTCAACCATACCTATCGCCACCATAAAGCGATGCACGAGCTGGACTTCGACCCGTACGGGTTTGAATGGCTGGTGGTTGATGACCACGCGCGTTCGGTATTCGCTTTTGTCCGCCGCGACAAAGCCGGGAACGAAGTGATTGTGGTCAGTAACTTTACGCCGGTGCCGCGCCACGACTATCGCTTCGGCATTAATCAGCCGGGGCGCTGGCGTGAAGTGCTGAATACCGATTCTGCCCATTACCACGGCAGCAACGCCGGTAACGGCGGCGTGGTGCATAGCGATAATCTCGAAAGCCATGGTCGCCCGCAGTCGCTGAGCCTGACGCTGCCGCCGCTGTCGACTATCTGGCTGGTACGGGAAGGGGATTAACCACATGGGGCAACTCGCAGCAGGGAAACCCGCGCCGCTCGGCGCCAGCTTTGACGGCGAAGGCGTGAACTTCACGCTTTTTTCGGCGCATGCCCAGCGGGTAGAACTCTGCGTGTTTGACGCGCAGGGCAACGAGTCGCGCTATGACCTTCCCGCCCGGAGCGGCGACGTCTGGCACGGCTATTTGCCCTATGCGGGCCCCGGCTTACGTTACGGTTATCGGGTGCATGGCCCGTGGGATCCGCAGCAGGGCTACCGATTTAACCCGGCAAAGCTGCTGCTGGACCCGTGCTGTTTTCGCGCCGAGGGCGACCCGGTAGACGACCCGCGTTTTCACGATGGCTACGATGCGCCGGATGAACGCGACAGCGCGCCGGTGGCGCCAAAATCGGTGGTCGTAGACCTGGCGTACGACTGGCAGGACGAAGCCGCACCGCGCACCGCGTGGGGTAAAACCGTTATCTACGAAGCGCACGTCAAAGGGCTGACCCTGCGCCACCCGGGGCTGCCGGATGCCATCCGCGGAACCTATAAGGCGCTGGGCCACCCGGTCATGATCGACTACTTCAAGCGGCTTGGCATCACGGCGCTGGAGCTGCTGCCGGTGGCGCATTTTGCCAGCGAACAGCGTCTACTGCGGATGGGGCTGCGCAACTACTGGGGCTACAACCCGCTGGCGATGTTTGCCCTGTCGCCGCGTTACGCCAGCGCGCCCGAGCACGCGCTGGACGAGTTTCGCGATGCGGTAAAAGCGCTGCATCAGGCCGGTATCGAGGTGATCCTCGATGTGGTGCTGAATCACAGCGCCGAGTTGGATCTGCATTGTCAGACCTTCTCGCTGCGGGGGATTGATAACCGCAGCTATTATTGGTTGAGAGAAGATGGCGATTATCACAACTGGACGGGCTGCGGCAACACGCTGAATCTCAGTCACCCGGGCGTCGTGGAATACGCCCGTCAGTGCCTGCGATTCTGGGTTGACGTCTGCCACGTTGATGGTTTTCGTTTTGATTTAGCGTCGGTGATTGGCCGAACGCCGGGCTATCGTCAGGATGCGCCGCTGTTTAAGGCTATCCATGACGACCCGGTACTGTCGACGGTGAAGCTGATTGCTGAACCGTGGGATATCGGCGACGGTGGCTACCAGGTGGGGAACTTCCCGCCCGGTTTCAGCGAGTGGAATGACCGTTTCCGTGATGCTATGCGTCGCTTCTGGCTTGAGGAGTCGCTGTCGCTGGGGGAATTTGCCCAGCGCTTCGCCGCCTCTAGCGACGTCTTTCAGCATCAGGAGAGGCAACCGCACGCGGCCATCAACCTGGTCACCGCTCACGATGGCTTCACCCTGCGCGATTGTGTGAGCTTTAACAATAAGCACAACGACGCCAACGGCGAAGAGAATCGTGACGGAACCAGCAATAACCATAGCAATAATCATGGTATCGAAGGATTGGAAGCAAACCTGGATGTAATGGCGCGTCGGCAGGGTAGCGTTCAGGCGCTGCTGACAACGCTGCTGTTATCGCAGGGAACGCCAATGTTGCTGGCCGGTGACGAACACGGTCACAGCCAGCAAGGTAACAACAATGCCTACTGCCAGGACAATTCGTTGACCTGGCTTGATTGGGAAAACGCGGATGATGCGCTGACCGACTTTACCGCCGCTCTAATCCATCTGCGCCAGCAAATTCCGGCCTTAACGGACGATCGCTGGTGGCAGGAGGGCGACGGTAACGTTCAATGGCTCAATCAGGACGCGCAGCCGCTGTCTGCCGAGGAGTGGCAGCACGGGGCGCGCCGGATGCAGATTCTGCTTTCCGATCGCTGGCTCATTACGCTCAATGCGACGCAGGACGTGGCAAACCTGAAGTTACCCGTGGGGGAGTGGCGCGCCGTTCCTCCATTTACCGGCGATGAAGCGCCGGTAGTCATGGCTGTCTGGCATGGGCCCGCGCACGGAGTGTGCGTATTTCAAAGGTCATAGTCTCTGAATTACCCGGAACCCCGCACCTGTGCGGGGACTACCTAATAACCCGGAAGGACGAGCAACAAAAGGAGTTAATCATGGTTAGGCTAGAAAAAAACGATCCCTTAATGCTGGCTCGCCAGTTACCTATCAAATCCGTCGCCCTGATTCTGGCGGGCGGACGCGGAACGCGATTAAAGGATCTCACCAATAAACGGGCAAAACCCGCTGTCCACTTCGGCGGTAAATTCCGCATTATCGACTTTGCATTATCTAACTGCCTGAACTCCGGGATCCGCCGTATCGGCGTGATTACGCAGTACCAGTCCCACACGCTGGTGCAGCACATCCAGCGCGGCTGGTCCTTCTTCAGCGAAGAGATGAACGAATTTGTGGATCTGCTGCCGGCTCAGCAGCGGATGCACGGTGAAAACTGGTATCGCGGTACCGCCGATGCGGTGACCCAGAACCTCGACATTATTCGCCGCTATAAAGCGGAGTATGTGGTGATCCTCGCCGGTGACCACATCTACAAACAAGATTACTCGCGCATGCTGATCGACCACGTCGAAAAAGGCGCGCGTTGCACCGTGGCGTGCATTCCGGTGCCCATCGAAGAGGCATCGGCGTTCGGCGTCATGGCGGTTGACGAAAACGACAAGATTATCGACTTCGTGGAAAAACCGGCTAACCCGCCAGCCATGCCGAGCGACCCAAGCAAATCGCTCGCCAGCATGGGGATCTATGTCTTTGATGCGGATTACCTTTATGAACTGCTGGAGCAGGATGACGTCAACGAAAACTCCAGCCACGACTTCGGCAAAGATTTAATTCCGTTAATTACCAAAGCTGGCGCGGCTTATGCACATCCTTTCCCGCTGTCCTGCGTACAGTCCGACCCGGATGCCGAACCGTACTGGCGCGATGTGGGAACCCTGGAAGCCTACTGGAAAGCGAACCTCGACCTGGCGTCGGTGACCCCAGAGCTGGATATGTACGACCAGCACTGGCCAATCCGTACCCATATGGAGTCCCTGCCTCCGGCGAAGTTCGTCCAGGACCGCTCCGGCAGCCACGGCATGACCCTGAACTCGCTGGTCTCCGGCGGCTGTATTATTTCCGGTTCGGTGGTGGTGCAGTCGGTGCTGTTCCCACGCGTGCGCGTGAACTCGTTCTGTAACATTGATTCGGCAGTCTTACTGCCAGATGTGTGGGTCGGGCGCTCCTCACGCCTGCGTCGCTGCGTCATCGACCGGGCCTGCGTGATTCCAGAAGGCATGGTGATCGGTGAAGATGCGGAAGAGGATGCGCGTCGCTTCTACCGTTCAGAAGAAGGGATCGTGCTGGTAACGCGCGAGATGTTGCGGCAGCTGGGGTACAAACAGGAGCGATAATGCAGGTTTTACACGTTTGTTCTGAGATGTTCCCGTTATTAAAAACGGGTGGCCTTGCGGATGTTATCGGCGCGCTGCCGGCGGCACAGATTGCCGAAGGGACTGACGCTCGCGTGCTGTTACCCGCGTTTCCGGATATTCGCCGCGGGATTACGGATGCTAAAGTGGTGACGCGTCGTGATACGTTCGCCGGGCGCATTACGCTGCTGTTCGGCCACTATAACGGCGTTGGTATTTACCTGATTGATGCGCCGCATCTCTACGATCGCCCTGGGAGCCCGTATCACGACACGCACCTGAACGCCTATCCCGATAACGTGAAGCGCTTTGCGCTGTTGGGCTGGGTGGGCAGCGAAATGGCCTGCGGTCTGGATCCGTTCTGGCGTCCGGACGTGGTGCATGCCCACGACTGGCACGCGGGCCTGGCCCCAGCCTATCTGGCGGCCCGCGGTCGCCCGGCGAAATCGGTGTTTACGGTACATAATCTGGCGTATCAGGGGCTGTTTTACAGCCACCATATGGATGAAATCCAGCTGCCGGCAGAATACTTCAACATGCACGGGCTGGAATTCCACGGGCAGATTTCGTTCCTGAAAGCGGGGCTGTTCTTCGCGGATCATATTACCGCCGTCAGCCCAACCTACGCCCGGGAGATTACCGAACCGCAGTTTGCCTACGGTATGGAAGGGCTGCTGCGTCAACGGCATAAAGAAGGCCGTCTGTCGGGGATTCTCAACGGCGTGGATGACAACGTCTGGAGTCCGGAAAAAGACCTGCTGCTGCCAGCAAGCTATAGCCGCGATACGCTAGAGAAGAAAGCGGAGAACAAACGGCAGCTCCAGATTGCGATGGGACTGAAGGTCAGCGACACCGCGCCGCTGTTTGCCGTGGTCAGCCGCCTCACCAGCCAGAAAGGGCTGGATCTGGTGCTGGAAGCCCTGCCGGGCCTGCTGGAGCAGGGCGGTCAGTTGGCGCTGCTAGGCGCGGGCGATCCGGTATTGCAGGAAGGTTTTCTCGCCGCCGCCGCAGAACATCCGGGGCAGGTGGGCGTACAGATTGGCTACCACGAAGCGTTCTCGCACCGCATTATCGGCGGCGCGGATGTCATCCTGGTGCCGAGCCGCTTTGAGCCATGCGGCTTAACGCAGCTTTACGGTCTGAAGTACGGCACGCTGCCGTTGGTCCGTCGTACCGGTGGTCTGGCGGATACCGTGGCGGATAGCTCGCTGGAAAACCTGGCTGACGGTATCGCCAGCGGTTTTGTCTTTGAAGACAGCAACGCCTGGTCGCTGCTCAGAGCCATCCGCCGTGCTTTCGTATTATGGTCTCGTCCGTCGCTCTGGCGCTATGTACAACGTCAGGCGATGAACATGGATTTTAGCTGGCAGGTTGCTGCGCACTCTTATCGTGAGCTTTACCAACGCCTGATCTAACTACGGGGATCTGAGTTATGAATGCACCCTTTACGTATGCATCACCGACCCTCAGCGTTGAGGCACTGAAGCACTCTATTGCCTATAAGCTGATGTTCATCATCGGGAAAGATCCGGCTATCGCCAACAAACACGAATGGCTGAACGCCACCCTGTTTGCCGTTCGCGATCGTCTGGTTGAACGCTGGTTGCGCTCGAACCGCGCTCAGCTTTCCCAGGAAACGCGACAGGTCTACTACCTGTCGATGGAGTTTTTGATTGGCCGCACGCTTTCCAATGCGCTGTTGTCGTTAGGCCTGTATGACGACGTGAAAAACGCGCTGGAAGGTATGGGGTTAGACCTCGAAGAGCTGATCGACGAAGAGAACGACCCGGGCCTTGGCAACGGCGGTCTGGGCCGTCTGGCGGCCTGCTTCCTTGACTCGCTGGCGACGCTGGCGCTGCCGGGGCGCGGCTACGGTATTCGCTATGATTACGGCATGTTTAAGCAGAACATCGTCGACGGTCGTCAGAAAGAGTCGCCGGATTACTGGCTGGAGTACGGTAACCCGTGGGAGTTCCCGCGCCATAACACCCGCTACAGAGTGCGTTTCGGTGGCCGCGTGCAGATGGAAGGCAAAACCAGCCGCTGGCTGGAGACCGAAGAGATCCTGGCGGTCGCCTACGATCAAATTATCCCCGGCTACGACACCGACGCGACCAACACGCTGCGTCTGTGGAACGCCCAGGCCAGTAGCGAAATCAACCTGGGTAAATTTAACCAGGGCGATTACTTCGCCGCGGTGGAGGATAAAAACCACTCGGAGAACGTATCCCGCGTGCTCTACCCGGATGATTCCACCTATTCCGGGCGCGAGCTGCGCCTGCGTCAGGAGTACTTCCTGGTCTCCGCCACGGTGCAGGACATTTTAAATCGCCACTACATGTTGCATAAAACCTATGACAACCTGGCGGATAAAATTGCCATCCACCTCAACGACACTCATCCGGTGCTGTCGATTCCTGAGCTGATGCGCCTGCTGATTGACGAGCACAAGTTCAGCTGGGACGACGCGTTTAACGTCACCTGTCAGGTCTTCTCGTACACCAACCACACGCTGATGAGCGAAGCGCTGGAAACCTGGCCGGTGGACATGCTCGGCAAAATTCTGCCGCGTCATTTGCAGATTATCTTCGAGATTAACGACTACTTCCTGAAGACGCTGCAGGAGCAGTACCCGAACGATACCGCACTGCTGAGCCGCACGTCGATCATCGACGAGTCCAACGGCCGCCGCGTACGCATGGCGTGGCTGGCGGTGGTAGTGAGTAAGAAGGTCAACGGCGTTTCTGAACTGCACTCGAACCTGATGGTGCAGTCGCTGTTCGCCGACTTCGCCGCTATCTTCCCGACCCGCTTTACCAACGTCACTAACGGCGTGACCCCGCGCCGCTGGCTGGCGCTGGCGAACCCGGCGCTCTCCGGTGTGTTGGACGAAAATATCGGCCAGACCTGGCGTTCGGATCTCAGTCAGTTGAGCGAGCTGGAACAGCACATCGATTATCCGAAGGTGAATCAGGCGGTGCAGCACGCCAAGCTGGAGAACAAAAAGCGCCTCGCGGCGTTTATTGCCCAGAACCTGAACGTGGTGGTGAATCCCCACGCGCTGTTTGACGTGCAGATCAAGCGCATCCACGAATATAAGCGTCAGCTGATAAACGTGCTGCACGTGATCGCTCGCTACAACCGCATCAAGGCCGAGCCGGATGCGAAGTGGGTACCGCGGGTGAATATCTTCGCCGGTAAAGCGGCGTCGGCCTACTACATGGCGAAGCACATCATTCACCTGATCAACGACGTGGCGGACGTGATCAACAACGATCCGCAGATTGGCGATAAGCTCAAGGTGGTGTTTATCCCGAACTACAGCGTGAGCCTGGCGCAGATGATCATTCCGGCGGCCGATCTTTCCGAGCAGATTTCGCTGGCGGGGACGGAAGCCTCCGGCACCAGTAACATGAAGTTTGCGCTCAACGGTGCGTTAACCATCGGTACGCTGGACGGCGCTAACGTGGAGATGCAGGAGCACGTTGGGGCGGATAACTTCTTTATCTTTGGCAACACGGCTGAAGAGGTGGAGGCGCTGCGCCGCAAAGGCTACAGTCCGCGTGACTTCTACGAGCAGGATGAAGAGCTACGCCAGGTGCTGACGCAAATCGCCACCGGCGTGTTCAGCCCGAGCGAGCCGGGCCGCTACCGCGACCTGGTGGATTCGCTGATTAACTTCGGCGACCACTATCAGGTGCTGGCCGACTTCCGCAGCTATGTGGACTGTCAGGACAGGGTCGATGAGCTGTATCAGGAGCCGGAGCAGTGGACCACCAAAGCGATGCACAACATCGCCAACATGGGCTACTTCTCCTCTGACCGCACGATCAAAGAGTATGCCGAGCATATCTGGTATATCGAACCGGTGAGGCTGTAAACGTCAAACGGGGCCAATTGGCCCCGTTTCTTTTTCCCTGCTTGCTTACGACGCCAGCGACAATTCAGGCTTTCCCAGCGTTTTTACCAGCCATGCGCTAATCCGTGACTGCTGTTCGGCGTTCAGCCACATTCCCTGCTTAGTCCGGCGCCAGATAGCATCGTCGAGGCGACGCACCCACTCGTGTTCGACCAGGTAACGCAGCTCCGCTTCGTAAAACTCATGGCCGAAATCTTCACCCAGCCCGGCAATATCCTTCGCATCGCCAATAATCAGCTCGCTGTTGCTGCCGTAGGTGCGGGCGAAATGGCGGGCCAGTGACTCGCTGATGAACGGATAACGGCGGCGCAGCTTCGCCGCGTAGTCGTCACGATCGCTGCCAATCTCACCGCCCGGCAGCACCGCGCCTTTGGTCCAGGCCGGGCCAATGCCCTGATAGTATGGGGCCAGTTTCTCGAGCGCGTGTTCTGCCAGCTTGCGGTAGGTGGTGAGCTTGCCGCCAAACACCGACAGCAGCGGCGCTTTGCCGTGGTCGTCATGGATATCCAGCGTATAGTCGCGGGTGATCGCCTGCGGAGAATCCGACTCGTCGTCACACAGCGGGCGCACGCCGGAGTAGGTCCAGACGATATCTTCACGAGCGAGCTGTTTCTTAAAGTGCCCGTTGTAGACTTTCAGCAGATAGCTAATCTCGCTTTCGTCGATTTCGACGTTTTTCGGATCGCCGTGGTACTCCACGTCGGTAGTGCCAATAATTGAGAATTCGTCCATCCACGGGATCACAAACACGATGCGCTTATCTTCGTTTTGCAGAATGTAGGCTTGCTTCTGGTTGTGCACGCGGGGCACCACAATATGACTGCCCTTGATCAGGCGGATGCCGTATGGCGAAGGCAGATGCATCCCGTCGTCAAAGAACTGTTTGACCCACGGACCGGTGGCATTCACCAGGCCGCGCGCCTGCCAGCGGAATTTTTCGCCGCTGTCGATATCTTCCGCTTCCACCACCCACAGGCCGTTTTCGCGTTTCGCTGAGATTGCGCGAGTACGGGTTCGGACTTCACCGCCTTTTTTTACCACCATTTGCGCGTTAGCCAGTACCAGACGAGCATCATCGACCCAGCAGTCGGAATATTCGAAACCGCGCACGATTTCCGGCTTCAGGACCGATTCTGCGCCAAAACGCAAACCGGTAGAAGCGGGCAGGCTGGTGCGCTTACCCAGGTGATCGTACATAAACAGACCGGTACGGATCATCCATGCCGGGCGCAGATGCGGGCGGTGCGGCAGACGAAAACGCATCGGAATGGCGATGTGCGGGGCCATTTTCAGCAGTACTTCACGCTCGGCCAGCGCTTCGCTGACCAGACGGAATTCGTAGTGTTCAAGGTAGCGCAGGCCGCCATGGATCAGTTTCGAGCTGGCGCTCGACGTGGCGCAGGCCAGATCTCTGGCTTCCAGCATCAGCACGGATAATCCGCGCCCCGCTGCGTCAGCCGCAATGCCCGCACCGTTGATACCGCCACCTATCACAATCAGATCTTTGGTTTCCATTATTGCTACCTCAGGGACTTTCGTTATAGCTCATTAATGTTCGATATCGCTCATAATAGCAAGTAAACGCGCTTTTGGTAACATTGAAAAAACATTTTAGAGTGATGTACATAACATATTGGCGTTTACGTGGCCTGAGGACGTACACTTGGCGGTAAAATATCGCCAGCAAGACAATACCTGCCATAAAGATAAGAGAGCACCATGGAACAGTTTGAATGTATTAACGTAGAACAGGCGCACCAAAAGCTGCAGCAAAGCACCGCTGTGCTGGTGGATATTCGCGACCCGCAGAGCTTTGCGATGGGCCATACCCCAGGCGCGTTTCATCTGACTAACGACACGCTGGGCGCGTTTATGCGTGATAACGATTTTGAAACGCCGGTGATGGTGATGTGCTATCACGGCAACAGCAGCAAAGGTGCTGCGCAGTACCTGTTGCAGCAGGGTTATGACCAGGTCTACAGCGTCGACGGCGGCTTTGATGCCTGGCACCGTCACTTCCCCGCTGAGGTGGAGCACGCGGCTTTCTAAGACGGCTGCGTTCGCCCATTCCTGATACCGCCTGCTGTCAGGCGGTCATTGCGCGCCTTTGCAACGTATCTGTCAGAGTTTGGGTATATACTGTCCCCTTTTGTGTGGAATAGAAGCGACCTGCTGAATGTTGATGATCACCTCTTTTACCAACCCGCGCGTGGCCCAGGCCTTTGTTGACTATATGGCGACGCAGGGGGTTATTCTGACTATCCAGCAGCATACGCGCAGCGATGTCTGGCTTTCTGATGAAGCGCAGGAGGCCCGCGTGCGCGACGAGCTGGAGCGCTTTCTTGAGAACCCGGCCGATCCGCGCTACCTGGCGGCGAGCTGGCAGTCCGGGCAGACCAACAGCGGCCTGCACTATCGTCGTTTTCCTTTCCTTGCCACGCTGAAAGCCGGTGCTGGCCCGGTGACGATGAGCATCATGGCGGTCTGCATTCTGGTCTTTATTCTGATGAGCGTCATCGGCGATCAGCCGGTCATGATTTGGCTCGCCTGGCCGTACGACGATTCGCTGAAATTTGAAGTCTGGCGCTATTTTACCCACGCATTCATGCATTTCTCGTTCGTTCATATCCTCTTTAACCTGCTATGGTGGTGGTACCTTGGCGGCGCGATAGAGAAGCGCATTGGCAGCGGCAAACTGGTGGTGATTACCGTTATCAGCGCGCTGCTGAGCGGCTTTATTCAGCATCAGTTTAGCGGTCCGTGGTTTGGCGGACTTTCCGGTGTGGTCTATGCCTTGATGGGCTACGCCTGGCTGCGCGGTGAGCGCGACCCGCAGAGCGGCATTTTCCTGCCGCGCGGGCTGATTATGTTCTCATTGGTCTGGCTGGTTGCCGGGTGGTTCAACGTTTTTGGGATGTCGATTGCGAACGGCGCGCACGTCACCGGGCTGGTGATTGGTCTGGCTATGGCCTTCGTCGATACGCTTAATGTGCGAAAGCGAGCATAATTTTCCAGGGATTCATCATGAAACAAACACAACGTCATGACGCGATAATCGAACTGGTCAAACTCCAGGGCTATGTCAGTACGGAAGAGCTGGTGGAGCACTTTTCCGTCAGCCCCCAGACCATTCGTCGCGATTTGAATGACCTTGCGGAACAGAAAAAAATCTTGCGCCATCACGGCGGCGCGGCGTTGCCGTCGAGCTCGGTCAACGCCTCATGGCACGATAGAAAAGCGACGCAAACGGCTGAGAAAGAGCGTATCGCACAGAAGGTGGCAAGCCAGATCCCGAACGGCTCGGCGCTGTTTATCGACATCGGTACGACCCCGGAAGCGGTGGCCCACGCGCTGCTTAATCACAGCGACCTGCGCATCGTGACCAACAACCTTAACGTGGCTAACACGTTGATGGTGAAAGAAGATTTTCGCATTATTCTGGCAGGCGGTGAGCTGCGAAGCCGCGATGGCGGTATCATCGGCGAGGCGACGCTGGACTTCATCTCCCAGTTCCGCCTCGACTTCGGCATTCTCGGCATCAGCGGCATCGACAGCGACGGTTCGCTGCTGGAGTTTGACTATCACGAGGTGCGCACCAAGCGTGCGATTATTGATAATTCCCGCCACGTCATTCTGGTTGTCGACCATTCGAAATTTGGTCGTAACGCGATGGTCAATATGGGCAGTATCAGCATGGTGGATGCGGTATACACCGACGTGCTACCGCCGCCGGGCGTGATGCAGGTGATTGCCGAAAATGAGGTGCAGCTGGAGCTGTGCTAAGGCCTGATAAGCTTCGCGCTATCAGGCAGTGGTCGGAAAGGAGAAACGTAAACCGTTTCTCCTTTTTTATTAAACGCCATACCCCATCATCTTCAGCAGCTGCTGTGCGTGCTGCACCGCATCCTGACGGTGCGCCACGCCAAGCTTCTGATAAAGATTACGGATATGGGTTTTGATGGTGGTTGCCGCCACGTCCAGTTCACCGGCAATTTGTTCGTTGCTATAGCCTGAATAGATAAGCCCCAGCACCTGCCACTCGCGCTGGGTGAGCGGGCTGGTACGGATGAGCTCCGGCACTTCCGGGTGGTTCAGCAGGCGCTCGACGAAGCTTTCGTCGAAGTGGGCGAACTTATGACGATGGTGCTGGTTGATTTCACGCAGAATGCGCTGGGCACGATGCTGGTCCAGCTCTGGCAGCGTATTCAGCTGAATCAGCTGGCGTAGCTGCTGGGCCATCGCTTCGCCTTCAATCACAAAGTGGCTGATGAACCCGGTGCGGTTGGCGAGCTGGAGCGCCTCCAGCAGCACGCGCTGGGCTTCATTCTTATTACCCGCTTGCCAGTGCAGCTGGTTGAGCAGCAGCAGGTTGCGGTTGAGATCGCTCATCAGGCGCAGCCCACGGGCATTCTCATTCAGCTCTTCGAGCACCATTTCCGCGGAGTCGAACTCGCCCAGCAGAATCTGCGCGCGGGCAATGTTACGCCACTGACCCTGCAGGAAGTGGTTGTTGGCGAACTCCGGCTTCGGCGTGTGTCGCAGCCAGTTGGCGGCCGCTTTTTTATCGCCGACCATCTGCCAGTAGATGACGCGAACCTTATCCGCGTTGGAAACCCAGTCGCTGTGATAGGCACCGTTGCCGAGCAGATTTTCAAGACGGTTCAGGTGGTTGCGGGCGTTATCCAGGTCGCCGCGTGCCAGCGAGCATTGTACCTGTAACGTCAGGCACTGGAGCTGCTGCTGCGGTTGGAAGCCACTCAACACTTCTATACCGGTGCGGGCAGCAGTTTCCGCCTCGTCGAGACGCGCCCACGCCCACAGCAGCTGCGCGCGGATGCGCAGCAGGAATTCATGCATCGGCAGCTGTTCCAGATGCTGCTCGCGAATCAGCTGGAAACCTTTTTCCTGACACTCCCAGGCGGCTTGTAAGAAGCCCTGGGCAAACAAAATTTCGCTTTGTTGAATCAGACTCCACAGCGCGTAGTGCCAGATATCGTGGCGGCGCGCCATCTGTTCTGTTTGCTGCATGACGGCGATGGACTGGCTGAGTTGCCCCTTGCAGTGCAGCACTTCACCATGCACAGAGGTGGCAACAATACGGCTGTAGAAATTAGCCAGCGGCAGCTCTTCCAGCGCCACGGTCGACAGACGTTCGGCTTCGTCCTGATCGCCGTCGTTGATCGCCACCTGTGCGCGCAGGGCGTTGAAATCGCCGTGCAGCGAGGTATCCATTTCAAACGTCATCTCCTGCTCGGCGCGAGCCAGCAGGGTGTTCACTTCACTGTAGCGGTGCTGGCTTTGCATCAGCCAGGCCTGGAGCAGCACCAGACGCGGGTTTTCCAGCAAGCTTTCCCACGGCAGCGCGGAGAGCGACTCTTCAAGCAGCGCCAGCTCGCTGTGGTGGAACAGACCCCAGGCGTGATTCAGCAGAATATCGCGCAGCATTTTCGGGTCGCCAGCCGCCAGCGCGTGATGGATAGCTTCGCTTGGGAAGCCTTGCGCCATCCAGCTTTCCGCCGCTGCGCGGTGGATTTCCGGCAGCTCAGTGGCCAGTTCCCACTGGCAACGTTGACGCAGGAAGCTACAGAACAGCGGGTGATAGTTGAACCACTCACCGGAGTTATCCATGCGCTGAATAAACAGCCCCTGGCGTTCAATCTCTTCAAGGCGCATCTGGCCGTTTTCTTCACCGGTCACGCGAGCGATGAGCGCATCGTTCATGGAGCGCAGCAGCGAGCTTTTCAGCAGGAAGTTGCGTGTTTGCGAATCGACGTTATCCAGTACTTCATCCACCAGGTAATCGGACAGATGGCTGGCGTTAATCCCCGCCAGACGACGCGCAGAATGCTGGGTGGCGTTATTACGCTGACGCGCGGAGAGCGCGATCAGCTGGAGCGCGGTCGCCCAGCCGGCGACGTCGTCGCACAGACGGCTGCTTTCCGCCGCTTCGATGGGCGCGGCTAAGCGGCAGTCGAAGAATTGTTTGGTTTCCGCATGCGTAAAGGAGAGCTGCTGGCTGCCGATCTCCAGCAATTGATCGCGCACGCGCAGGTTGGCGATACCCAACTGCGGCAGATTGCGCGATAGCACGACCAGCGTCAAATTTTCCGGCTGATGGCGCAGGAAGAAACGCATGGCATCGTGGATCACCGGGTTGGTAATCAGGTGGTAATCATCGATCACCAGATACAGCGGACGTTGCCACTCGCTGAGTTCAATAAACAGTTGTGCGAAAAGGGAGCTGAGGCTCGCGTACTGGCGCTTTTGCACCATGTTTTCGCTGGCCTCGCAATGGCCGCCCGTCGCCTGCTGGATAGCCGCGATCAGGTAGCTGGCAAAGCGCTCCTGTTGGTTATCGCCTTCATCCAGCGAATACCAACCAAGGTCACTCATTCCTGCCGCCCATTGTGATACGAGCGTGGTCTTTCCATAGCCAGCCGGACTGGTTATCAGCGCCAGACGATAATTGTTCGCGCCGGAAAGTTTCGCCAACAGCCGATCGCGAATCACCGTGTGTTCGAGACGGACTGGTCGACTTAGTTTTGACGGAATCAACATAGCTAATCACTTCACTGTGAGGATTGGAAAACGAGATTTTTTTTGCGCTTCGTAATTAATCCCTACAAAGGTCGGTCAAATGCCTATGTATTGCAAGTTATGTCCCGTTTTGATGTCTGCTAATTTGCGATATGTCACAAATTCTTTAATTTAATACCATCCACGTAGAACGGCGCGCAGAGCGCGGAAATGCGGGGTTTTATAACCTATTGTGGTTACAAGTGAAAATAAACTTTAAGCACCTATGGAATAAAGAGCGTTTAAAGATATGTC
>NZ_JANEWH010000360.1:0-255 GCF_028069715.1 Kluyvera sp. Awk 3
CGGGAGGCAGCAGTGGGGAATATTGCACAATGGGCGCAAGCCTGATGCAGCCATGCCGCGTGTATGAAGAAGGCCTTCGGGTTGTAAAGTACTTTCAGCGAGGAGGAAGGCGTTGTGGTTAATAACCACAGCGATTGACGTTACTCGCAGAAGAAGCACCGGCTAACTCCGTGCCAGCAGCCGCGGTAATACGGAGGGTGCAAGCGTTAATCGGAATTACTGGGCGTAAAGCGCACGCAGGCGGTTTGTTAAGTC
>NZ_JANEWH010000361.1:0-241 GCF_028069715.1 Kluyvera sp. Awk 3
CCTGTACTGGCGTTGAAATGTTCCGCAAACTGCTGGACGAAGGCCGTGCTGGTGAGAACGTTGGTGTTCTGCTGCGTGGTATCAAACGTGAAGAAATCGAACGTGGTCAGGTACTGGCTAAGCCGGGCTCTATCAAGCCGCACACCAAGTTCGAATCTGAAGTGTACATCCTGTCCAAAGACGAAGGCGGCCGTCATACTCCGTTCTTCAAAGGCTACCGTCCGCAGTTCTACTTCCGTAC
>NZ_JANEWH010000362.1:0-239 GCF_028069715.1 Kluyvera sp. Awk 3
GCCGATCGAAGACGTATTCTCCATCTCCGGTCGTGGTACCGTTGTTACCGGTCGTGTAGAGCGCGGTATCATCAAAGTTGGCGAAGAAGTTGAAATCGTTGGTATCAAAGACACTGCTAAGTCTACCTGTACTGGCGTTGAAATGTTCCGCAAACTGCTGGACGAAGGCCGTGCTGGTGAGAACGTTGGTGTTCTGCTGCGTGGTATCAAACGTGAAGAAATCGAACGTGGTCAGGTAC
>NZ_JANEWH010000363.1:0-255 GCF_028069715.1 Kluyvera sp. Awk 3
GCAGTCAGAGGCGATGAAGGACGTGCTAATCTGCGATAAGCGTCGGTAAGGTGATATGAACCGTTATAACCGGCGATTTCCGAATGGGGAAACCCAGTGTGTTTCGACACACTATCATTACGTGAATCCATAGCGTAATGAAGCGAACCGGGGGAACTGAAACATCTAAGTACCCCGAGGAAAAGAAATCAACCGAGATTCCCCCAGTAGCGGCGAGCGAACGGGGAGCAGCCCAGAGTCTGAATCAGCTTGTGT
>NZ_JANEWH010000364.1:0-245 GCF_028069715.1 Kluyvera sp. Awk 3
GGGCTGCTCCCCGTTCGCTCGCCGCTACTGGGGGAATCTCGGTTGATTTCTTTTCCTCGGGGTACTTAGATGTTTCAGTTCCCCCGGTTCGCTTCATTACGCTATGTATTCACGTAATGATAGTGTGACGAATCACACTGGGTTTCCCCATTCGGAAATCGCCGGTTATAACGGTTCATATCACCTTACCGACGCTTATCGCAGATTAGCACGTCCTTCATCGCCTCTGACTGCCAGGGCATCCA
>NZ_JANEWH010000365.1:0-224 GCF_028069715.1 Kluyvera sp. Awk 3
CCGTTCGCTCGCCGCTACTGGGGGAATCTCGGTTGATTTCTTTTCCTCGGGGTACTTAGATGTTTCAGTTCCCCCGGTTCGCTTCATTACGCTATGTATTCACGTAATGATAGTGTGTCGAAACACACTGGGTTTCCCCATTCGGAAATCGCCGGTTATAACGGTTCATATCACCTTACCGACGCTTATCGCAGATTAGCACGTCCTTCATCGCCTCTGACTGC
>NZ_JANEWH010000366.1:0-232 GCF_028069715.1 Kluyvera sp. Awk 3
TGAGTGGACTTGAACCACCGACCTCACCCTTATCAGGGGTGCGCTCTAACCACCTGAGCTACAAGCCTGCAGAGATTCTTTACTGCTATTTTTCATCAGACAATCTGTGTGAGCACTTCAAAGAACGTTTCTTTAAGGTAAGGAGGTGATCCAACCGCAGGTTCCCCTACGGTTACCTTGTTACGACTTCACCCCAGTCATGAATCACAAAGTGGTAAGCGCCCTCCCGAAG
>NZ_JANEWH010000367.1:0-228 GCF_028069715.1 Kluyvera sp. Awk 3
CCCTGTTCTGCGTTGTCCTGCCATCAGACGTACGGTCCGCTGACGTATCCGGCGTGCCTGCGGAGGTCGGCTGACCAGTAATTTCTCCCGCCAGGCTGCTATTCAGCCACTGGACCTGCGTTTCCTGGCTGTTCAGCAGCGTCGGGCCAGGCTCCACAATACGCCGGGCTTCTGCCGGGTTCGTCCGGTCGTTTGGCCCCGTCGCCCCATCAATGACATCGTGACTTT
>NZ_JANEWH010000368.1:0-224 GCF_028069715.1 Kluyvera sp. Awk 3
GGGTGACGTTTGAGATATTTGCTCTTTAAAAATCTGGATCAAGCTGAAAATTGAAACGACACACTGTGTCTGTTCTCCGTAATAAGAACAGATAAATGGTGTGTTCGAGTCTCTCAAATTTTCGCAACACGAAGTGAAACATCTTCGGGTTGTGAGGTTAAGCGACTAAGCGTACANGGTGGATGCCCTGGCAGTCAGAGGCGATGAAGGACGTGCTAATCTGC
>NZ_JANEWH010000037.1:0-37994 GCF_028069715.1 Kluyvera sp. Awk 3
GCGACAAGTTCACGTGGCAACTGCTGCGCCTGCACGCCCGCGACGACGGCAGCGGCGTCTTTCCCTCCTACAACGACCTGCAGGGCTGGCTCTCTGACCAGCCTGAGGGCGAGAAGGCCTCGCGCAGCACCGTCAGCAACGCGCTGATGATGCTGCGGATCACCCGCTGGTTGAGCCTGTGCCAGCGGCTGCGCGACGAGCCAAGCGGCAGGATCACCGGCAACCTCTACGCCCTGCATGATGCGCCCTTATCCCACGCCGATGCCTGTCGGATGGACAGCGAATATCTGGCGCTGCTCACGGCCTGCTCCCATCACCGCAACCGGCGTATCCGCAACATCACCATCGGGTTACTGCTCACCCTTCAACAACCTGTGGACAGTGGACGAACCTGCACTGAGTCTCCATTGAAGACCGCCCCTGGTCTTAATCGAGGACTCAGTAAAAATTGCCCGAGTCTTCAATTAAGACTCAGTGATGTGGCGGGGGCTGGCGGGCAGCCGGAGCCGCGTTGCGTACATACTGGTACAGATTTAAACAATAAACATCAAAAGCGTACGCAACTGCTGCACTGGCCTGTGGATAATCCCTTCAGCCCCAGTGAACGCCGCGCCGCCGAACGCGCGATGCGCAATCTGGATCCTGCTCTCTGTCAGCTGGTACTGGACGATTGCCTGTGGCGGATCGCCGCCCACGATATCCACCGCCCCCTCGCCTATCTTCTGGCAACGCTTGAGAAGGCCAGACGGGGCGAATTCAATCAACTTCGGCGCAGGCGCAGATAGCCCCGATTTTATGCGCACCGCATAAAGCCTGTGTACCAGCTATCAATCAAACCTCATTCATCGGCGAAATTAACTTTCTGCGGACCAGATGGGTTTCCCGTCGCCTGACTCCTTGCACGGACCGACACTGCGGGCATCTGAAGCTATGGAGAATTTCCGATGCCTGGCACAACCCTGTTCAGCGATATCCGCATCACCCTGCACACCCGCATCGCCGCCCGGCTGTGGCAGGCGCATCCCACTGGCATGCTGCTCTGTCTGGCGTTACTCAGGCGTCTGCTGCGCGCCGAAGAGGCCGACGATCCGTGGGCCGCCCACTGGCTGAAGCAACTGCGCATCCGCCTGAATCTGATCGCGCACCTGCTGAAGCAAAAAAATCGTCGGCTGGACCAGGCCTTCGCCAGCCTGCCGGGCGCTATCCACACCACGCAGGTCAGTAACCCGGCCCCGGCCGAATTCATCCTGCCGCTGGCGCTGTTCTCACCGCCCGGTTCACGCCTGCTGCAGCAGTTGATTGATTACGATCTGCTGGTCCGCCGTACCCTGCTTGCCTGGCACCTCGGCCTTATCACCCAGGCGGAGAAGCGCGATTTCATTGCCACCATCCCACGCCTGATGCTCCAGGTGTTCAGCTTCGTTAACCGCTTTCGCACCACCGGCGTGACCCGCGCTGATGTGCGGACAAACAGTCCGCTGGCGCAGACGATGGCGCATAAGCTCGGGAATTTGCCCAAAAAGATGCTTGCGGAGATCCTGCGTGATAGACAATGACGACAACGAAGAAAGCGCCGCCCGCAAAAGCTCGCTAAAGGGCCTTTTAAAGGCCTTTAAGGGTAAGGGAGAGCTGCGAGCGCTGGTGCGGGAATTACAGGCGCTGCTCGCGCAACTGCAACAACATCAGCCGGTGCTGAAACAGGCGGTGTATGAATTGCCTGGACGTAACGTACCGCTGATCCTGTGCAGCAACCCGGCGCGCTCCGGAATCAGCTATCTGCGCTGGCGCAATCTGGACAACAACCGTTCGGGGAGCGTGGCGTTGCAGGAGGCCATTCAACAGCCTGACGTGACCGATGAACTGCGCGACGCGCTGATAGCCCTTGAATGGCGGCGGCAGATGCTGAATACGCAGCTTTCGGTGGTAATGTTTATGCTGCGGCGGATACGCCCATTAACCACGCTGGTTTAAAATTTTGTGCAAAGTTAAACCCTGAGTGTCACTTTAGCGATTATTTTAAACTCACCTCATGCACCTTAAAACGCGCACTATCCGCTTAATGCATGTTTTAAGGTGCAATTTTTACCTTCGCCCTCCAGTTTCCCCTGTCGCCTGATCCCTCCGGCACAACATGCTGAACTCCCTTTCACCGGAGACAGCCCATGCAACTTTACCTGTGCGAAAAACCCTCTCAGGCGCGCGATATCGCCCGCGTTCTTGACGCCCGCAACCGCAGCGATGGCTACCTGCATAGCGCCACCGTGACCATCACCTGGTGCTTCGGCCATCTGCTGAGCATGGCCGCGCCGGAGGATTACGATCCGGCGCTGAAACACTGGCGGGCAGAGCATCTGCCGTTTATTCCCCCGGCGTGGCGGCTGGTGATCCGCCCGGAGATGCGCAAGCAGTTCCGCATCATCGAGAAGCTGCTGAAACAGGCGGATGCAGTGGTGATTGCCACCGACGCCGACCGCGAAGGCGAAACCATCGCCCGCGAAATTCTGGAACAATGTCGCTGGCGCGGTCCGGTCCAGCGGCTGTGGCTGTCGGCGCTGGATGAGGCCAGTATCCACAAGGCGCTCGCTGCGCTGCGACCCGGTGACAGTACTTTCCCGCTGTACCAGGCCGGACTGGCGCGCGCCCGCGCCGACTGGCTGGTCGGCATCAATATGACCCGCGCCTGCACGGTGATGAACCAGCGGTACAAAGGCGTGCTCTCCGTGGGCCGGGTGCAGACACCGACCTTACGCCTGGTGGTGGAACGCGACCGGGAGATCGCTCGTTTCACACCCCGCCCCTGGTGGCGGGTGGATGCCCGCTTGCATGTTGAGGGTTGTTCCTTTCTGGCGCAGTGGCAGCCGGATAGTGCGTACTGCGACGACGAAGGCCGCTGTATCCGCGAATCCGCCGCCCGCGAGGCCACTGCGCGCCTGCAACAGGCCGGAACCGCGCTGGTAATGGACGTGACAACCCGTCGGGAGAAAACGCCGCCACCGCTGGCCTTCACCCTCAGCGCCCTGCAGCAGGTCTGCTCAAAACAGTGGGGCATGGGCGCACAGGAGGTACTGGATATCGCCCAGCACCTGTATGAAACCCATAAAGCCACCACCTATCCGCGCACCGACTGCGGCTGGCTGCCGCTTTCCATGCACGCTGAAGCGCCGCAGGTGCTGGCTGCACTGGTCGCCAGCGACGCCGCACTCCAGCCCCTCGCCACACAGCTCAACCTGCAACAGCGCTCCCGGCTATGGGACGACAGTAAAATCACCGCCCACCATGGCATCATCCCTACCCGTAAAACGGTAGATCTGACACAGATGAATGACAGCGAGCGCAAAGTTTACGGCCTGGTACGCAGCCATTTTCTGGCGCAGTTTCTGCCGGACCATGAGGTGGATAAAACGGAGCTGCGCCTGAACTGCGCCGGGGAAACGCTGGCTGCCCGTGGCTCAGTGGTGATTGTCAGCGGCTGGCGGCAGCTATTTTTGCGCGAAATGGCGACCCAATCGCCGGAAGAAACGCAGGCACTTCCCGTCCTGCAACAGGGACAAACCTGCGAGGTGGAACAGGTGGACGTTCGCGCCCGCCAGACCCAACCACCTGAGCATTACACGGAAGGGACGCTGGTTGCCGCGATGAAAAATGCCGCCCGCTTTGTCAGCGATGAACACCTGAAGCAACGGCTGAAAGAGAACGCGGGCATCGGCACCGAAGCCACCCGCGCCGGGATTATCCAGACGCTCCTTAAGCGCGGTTATCTGATTAAGCAGCGCCGCTTTCTGCTGGCAACGAATACGGCCAGCGCGCTGATTGATGCCCTGCCGGAAGCGCTGAAAGATCCGGGCACCACTGCGCTGTGGGAGCAGATGCTGGATGACATCGCGACGGGGAAAATGGGGCTGGAGGCGTTCCTGGCACAACAGCAGCAGAACGTCACTGAGCTGATTAAGTCGTTACGGAATGAGTAAATAACCTGTCTCCTGTATCACACTTTTACTTTTCCCTGATTGCACGTTCAAATTGGCGGTCTGATGATCCTCTCTGAGGAATATTCCTCATTTTTCGGAGTGTTAAGATGGCCAAGAATACCGGAGACGGTTATCGCAAGGGCTCTGTTACAGACCGCACACAGGTTCAGAATCCGCAGAATGGCAACTACACCAAACGCGATACAACGACAGGTCGATTTATCGACCAGAAGCAGGACGGCACTCCCTTTAAAGGTGTCGCCAAAGAAGTCGATGACCGCCGGAAATAATATTTAGCTACCTTTCAGGGCCTTAGTTATTAAGGCCTTTTTACATTCTGTACTACCAACTTTCACTCCATAAAAACAATTCCCCCTTTCACTTCCCCCTGCCAAAGATTCAACTAAACAGGTCAACCCAAAATCCGCCATGCATTCCTGAAATGCGGAGGCCCACAGCGCGGAATGCCCGTACTGCCAGTAACTCAGAGGCCTTGCTGCCGATGAGCCAAACCCGAAGCGGGGCGTTCCCGCGCATGGGGCCTCCGCACCTTCAACACGGAGACACCACCATGAACGATACCCATTACTTCAACCTGTACACCAGCGGTCTGGGCTACCTCAACCGGATCCGGGAAGTGACCCCGAAAAAAGGCGAATCGTTCCTGTGCTGCGACATTGCCGCACTACGGGGCGAAGCCAGCAACGCGGAGCATACCTGGTTCGACTGCCGCGTCAGCGGCAAGGAAGCGCAGAAACTGGTGCACCGCTGTATTGACGCCTGCGAGCAGAGACGCAAGGTGCTGATCCAGTTCCGCCTCGGCGATCTATATGCCGACACCTTTGTCTACAGCAAAGGCGAACGTAAAGGCGAAACCGGCGTCAGCCTGAAAGCCCATCTGCTGCACATCGGGCTTATCAAAATTGACGGTGAAGAGGTTTACCGGGCAGAGCGCGAAGCGGAATCCCAGCCAGCGCCAGCCGCACCGCCAGCAGAGCCTGTACCGCAGTTCTGACGCACAGCATTCACCCTGCCGGGGAAATTCCCCGTCGGGGCGTTTCCCTGGTCTTTTACCGGAGAAACGCATGATGAATACCGCATTGAATTCACGTGAAGAAGCCCTTAACCGGGGCAAACTGATTAACCTTGATGACGAAGCGCTGGACGCTGGTTTGCCGATGGATCTGGCCATTACCCTTCCGGCCCACAAGCACTGTCTGGAAGGCCGGGATGAAAACGCCAGAAAGGAGTTACTGAAAGGCGTTGAAATGGCGGTGATAGTGGCGTTTATCGCCCGAATGCCGCCACAACGCACGATCCGTATCGATTACCGCTCGGTGTTGGCGCAGAAAACTAACGGCAGCACGCAGCAGCAGACCGCCAGGCTGACGTTACGCGTTCATTTTTCTGAGCAAGGCATCCCCATCGCCGCCACGCTGGGGTTGATGGGGGAAAGATTTCCTTACTGAACTGATTTTGCGCCCGGAACCGGGCGCTATTTTTTGACGCCACAAACAGTTGTCAGTAGTCCCTTCCCCTCTCATCCAGCACGCTCCTGTAAAAGTACTGTGGAGGATGCGATGAAACGACTGCTACCAGCCCTGCTCCTGTTTATTTTCAACGGCGTGGCCACCGCCTCCCCAGCCACGCCAGAAGTCGTCCGCTACGACCGCTACCTGCTGGTCAGCACGTCACCGCAACAGCCGCCACTCGAACAGCTTACCGCCCTGTCCGTTCCGCCCGGTTTTCATCCGACGGTTGGAGAAGCGCTGCAGTACCTGCTGCGCGACAGCGGCTGGTCTTTGTGTCTCGCCGATGCGCGCCGGGCGCAGCTTTATGGGCTCCCGTTACCGCTGAGCCAGTACCACACCGGTCCGCTGCGCCTGAAGGCCGCCCTGCAACTGCTGGCGGGCCCGGCGTGGCGGATGACCGCTGACGAAAACCGCCGTGAAGTCTGTTTCGCCAGCGACCATTCCCTCCCCCCGGTGGTGGCTTACCGTCATCCCGTGTCCCTCCGCCCTTTGGGGCCGTTAACGGCCCCGTTTTTTCTCGCCGGGACCGTACAGCGTGGTGATATCCACCTGGCCGTAATTGTGCCGCCCGAAGCCGTTTACCTCCATCAGGTGGTGTGGCTGCGCAGGGGAGAGCAGTGGCATGGCTGGCGGCTGGAGCGGTTTGATGAGCGTCGGGCGGTATTCCGCCACGGCAAACGCCAGTTGACGCTGAAAGTACCGGACTAAGCGATGAAACGCCTGATTCTCCTGTTATTGCTCACTGCAAGCGTGGAGGCGCAACCGCTCCAGATGCAGACCAGCCAGAATGCGGACTCTGCACTCAGACCGCTGACCACGCAACAGCAGGCCACCGTCTGGGGCGTCACGCTGGAAGAGTGGCAGCGCTATCTCACGCTGAAACAGCAGGCGCGCGGCGTCTGGTCGCCGGGACTCGATCCGCTGACCACCCTGGGCGTCGAAGCTGAAACAGATAGCGAGCGCCAGCGTTTCGCCGAACTGCTGGTCAGGCAGGAGTACCAGCGGCTGGAGAAAGAACTCGCCTTCCAGCGCGCCTATGACGCCGCCTGGCAACGCCTGTATCCGGGCCTGACGCCGCTGAAAACCACCTCCACCAGTACCGCCCGCGTTTCGCTGTTTGTCCAGGATGACTGCCCGCCCTGCGACAGCCTGCTACGTACCCTGCTGGCGCAGCAGCGTCCGCTGGATATCTGGCTGGTCAACAGCCAGGGCGATGATAACCGGGTGCGCCGCTGGGCGATGGTGCATGGTATTGATGCAAAACTGGTGAGTAAACACAGTATCACGCTTAACCACGACGCGGGCCGCTGGCTTCTTTTGGGGCAGAGCAAAATCCCGGTGGCGCTGGAACGTAAGGGGGAACAATGGCACGAGGTCCTGCCCTGATCCTGCTGCTGCCCTGCCTGGCGCTGGCGCAACCCCTGCCGGAAGCGTACCTGCGCGCCGCGGAGCATTTCCGCGTGCCGCCGGAACTGCTGTGGGCCGTCACACAGACCGAAAGCGGAGCGAACCTGAGTGGCAAACATCGCCCGTGGCCGTGGACGCTGAATATCAGCGGGACCGGCTACCGCTACGCCAGCCGGGAGCAGGCCTGTCAGGCGCTGCTGGCCGCCATCCGCCGTACCAGCCCGAAGCACATTGACGTGGGGCTCGGGCAAATCAATATCGGCTGGCACCAAGCGTATTTTGACTCTCCCTGCGACGCCCTGCATCCCCTGCAGAATCTGTCGCTCACTGCCCGCCTGCTGCGTCAGCGCTACGATGAACGTCCCGGAAGCTGGCTCAATGCCGCCGCCCGCTATCACCGTCCTGCTGGCGGCGCGCCCGCCGCACGCTACCGCAGGCTGGTCAGTCGCCATCTGCAACAGACCACACCGCCATGAGCCGCTACGCGCTGGAGGCACTGCTGCGTCCGCCCGTGGAGTTTTACAGCACCGTCACTGCTGGCTGTGGTGCATTAATCTGCCTGACACAGGCACCATTACTGATGCTCACACCGTGGCTGGCCCGCCTGATGGCCGGTGCCCTGATGCTGCTGGCCCTGCGACGCGGCTGGCAGGGCTGGCACATCGTGCGCTACCACCGCAACCTCTTGCGCCTGCCGCGCTATGCGCTCACCAGCCGTAAAATCCCGGTCAGCCGCCAGCGGCTGTTTCTCGGTAAAGGCTTCCGCTGGCTGCCCATCCACACCCAACGGCTGTACGACTGCCTGCAACCGGAAGCCGCGCGCTGGCTGCGCCCGGGATGGTGTTACCGTCTGGCAAGACACGTCGAAAAACATGTCGAGCACACCCTGCCCGGCCTTACCCACCTGCTCAGCGCCGATCGCTGGCTGAATCCGGTGCGCCCGCTACCGCCCGTCGGCGGTAATCCGTGGCTGCACGGGGTGGAGCTGAAAGAAATTGATGTCACCCTACCGCTCAGTGAACGCCCCGGCCATACGCTGGTGCTCGGTACCACCCGCGTCGGCAAAACCCGGCTGGCGGAACTGCTTGCCACTCAGGACATCCGCCGTGGCGAGGTGGTGATCGTTTTCGATCCGAAAGGCGACGCGGATCTGCTGAAGCGTCTGTGGACAGAGACGCAGCGCGCCGGACGCGGCGACCGCTTTATCCTGTTTCACCTGGCGTATCCGGAGATCTCTGCCCGCTACAACGCGATCGGGCGCTTTGGCCGCATTTCGGAGGTGGCGTCACGCCTCACCGGACAGCTTTCCGGCGAAGGTAACTCGGCAGCCTTCCGCGAGTTCGCCTGGCGCTTTGTCAACATCATCGCCCGCGCTCTGGTGGCGCTCGGCCAGCGCCCCGACTATCAGTTGATATCCCGCCACGTCGTCAATATCGACGCCCTGTTTATTGACTATGCCCGCATCGTGCTGCCACGCCACAACCCGCGGGCATGGGAAGTGGTGGCGCAACTGGCGGAGCGCGTTAACGACAAAAACACGCCACGCCATATGCTGGGCCGCGATCCTCACGTGGTGGCGCTGGAGCAGTACCTCAACGCGGAGAAATTATACGATCCGATCCTCGACGGCCTGCTCTCGGCGGTGCGCTATGACAAAACCTACTTCGACAAGATTGTCGCCTCGCTGCTGCCGCTGCTGGAAAAGCTGACCACCGGTACGCTCGCCGCCCTGCTCGCCCCGGATTACCACGATCTGGACGACATGCGATCGATCCTCGACTGGCAACAGGCGATCCGCCAGAAGGCGGTGGTCTATGTCGGACTGGATGCGCTGTCTGATGCGGTGGTCGCTGCCGCCGTCGGCAATTCCATGTTTGCCGACCTGGTGAGCGTCGCCGGGCATCTGTATAAATTTGGCCTCAATGATGGACTGCCCGGCAATAGCGAAAAACCGTCGCCCATCAACCTGCACTGCGATGAGTTTAATGAACTGATGGGCGAAGAGTTTATCCCGCTGGTCAACAAGGGCGGCGGCGCGGGCATCCAGGTCACTGCCTACACGCAGACGCTGAGCGATATTCAGGCCCGCATCGGCAGTGCGTCCAAGGCAGGCCAGGTGGTGGGTAACTTCAACAACCTGATTATGCTGCGGGTACGCGAAACCGCCACCGCCGAGCTGCTGACGAAGCAACTGCCACAGGTCGAAGTGCGTAGCCGCCAGGTCAGCTCCGGCGTCACCGATACGCCGGGCGGCATCAACAGCTTCAGCAGCAACACACGCGAGCAGGTAGTTACCCGCAATGTACCGCTGCTGGATACCGCCGCGCTGATCCAGCTTCCCAAAGGTCAGGCTTTTGCTCTACTTGAGGGTGGACAGTTGTGGAAAATTCGTCTGCCACTGCCCGTGGCGGATAAACCCTGCCCACTACCGGAGTCCGTCGCACAACTGGCGGCCTGGATGCAGACGCGCCAGCAGGGACAGGCGGAATGAGTGAGCAGCGAACGCCTCCGTCACGCCCACCACAGGGACCAATTGGCTGGCTGCTGTCGCTGACCGGGCGGCTCATCGGGCTGGTTATTGGTGCGCTGGTGCTGCGGATTGTATTGGAACTGGCGGGGCTGTATTTCTGGTGGCCTCAGGAAGGGAGCAGGCATGTTTTTCAGGTGATGAGCCGGGAGCGGGTGGAGCTGGTTATTGCGTTACAGCCACATCCACTGAAGGATGAAATTGTCATGCTGCTGGAGAACGGGGCAACTCGCGTGCTTATGCCCAACTGGCTTCTGAAGAAACCGTTCACCGGCCTGGCCTATACGCTGGTGAGTTTTATGCAGCGCCTGATATGGCTTGCCGCCATGCTCCCCCTGCTCTGCCTGTGTGTTTTAATCGGACTGATAGAAGGTCTAGTACAACGGGACTTGAGGCGGTTTGGCTCCGGGCTGGAATCGGTTTTTCTCCACCGCTACGTCATCAGGTCCGGCAGTTCAGTCGCCACCACGCTGTGGGTGTTTTATCTGGCACAGCCGCTGTTTCTGCCCTCTATGCTGATTTTACTGCCTGCCACCTTATGGTTTGGAGTAACGGTATGGATAGTGGCTGGTAGCTTTAAGCGCTGGTTATAAACCGCTCAATACTAACTTTCCCATTTTCAACCACTGAGTCTAATTTTATCGATTTGCTGAGAGACGATCTTTTCCACCAACAAGAATCGCTGTAAATCTATCGACTGAATTAGATCAAGTCTGAGCTCATGGGTAGTTTCGTGCCAATAGCGAACTTCTATTAGGTCTAAACGTTCTCATGCCGAGGGCAAATTGGGTCGAGCACAATATTAAAAATATGGCACTGACTACCTTAAGAAGGGGACTTTATAACATTACTACACTATCAGAAGCCGACCACTAGCGCTGATTGTGCTTTCTTATACTGATACATTTGTCGTGACATATTCCGTTCGCATTTGATAAGCATCACTTTTACTCAACAGATGTGATGTTACAGTCGAAAGTCCTATTTAGGGGTAAGTCAGTGGTTCTCGCATTCGGCGAGGGCTGTGGGGCGTACCCACTGATGAACTCTACGAAAATATGAAATTTCTCACAATTGGTCTTATAGACCATTGCTATGCAGCGCTCATGTCGCCGTCTAATATCATTTATAGCACATCGCTATTTACAAACGCCTTCGTCCTATACGTCTCCGTTTACTCACAACCGGAGGCAACTCAATGAAAATACATATCGCGGCAACGCAAGGGTTACACCAAAACGAGCACAATGCCATTCTTGCCATTGAGAAAGCCCTTCCTGCACACTGGGTTGGGTATGCGGGTATCTTGTTGCTCGACAAAAATCGTAAAAGTCTAGAATTTGATGTATTGATCTTCGCCGAGGATCGCATCTTGATGATAGAACTTAAGAACTTCCACGGCCAAATTCATATGGAAGACGACCAGTGGATCCAGACCACGCCTAGTGGGCGTAAAATCAAGCATGGCTCTCCCATCGACCGCAAGCGTGAGCACGCCCAACGAATCAAGTCCATGTTCGATGAAGAGCTGCGCGCGCTGTGGGGGAATACTTTCTACGAAATCCAAGCGTTAGTAGTTCTCTCTGGCGATGCAAAGATTACACAGCTATCGCCAAAGGATAAAGGCTTTGTGCTAACGCTTGATGAGTTCTTGACCATCGCGAATCTAGATACCTATTTTGACAAAATGCCCTACACCAAGGCTGAAGGGTATTTTCGCCGCTATCCTGAAAAGCGCCCATGTGCCCCCGGGCAAATTGCCATTTTTGAGAAGTGGAAACGTGGAGGGAGTTATGTCCAGATCCGCCAGAAGCTCGAAGCAGGCTATGTAATCACGGAGAAGACCCCACATCTAGAGGGCCCCCACGATTACTACAATGAGTTTGACGGCGAACATGAGCGTGATTCGGACGACAAAAGCCAGATACGAATATGGGACTTCACTAAGATGGCCCATGTCGGCACAGATATGTCTGTGCGCGTTTTTTTTGGCTTACGTGAGGACCGAACGCAGCGGCATATACGTCGAACCGATAGTCAACTAGGCAAAGACTATTTATTGGAACCCAAGCACAACCTTCAAGAAGACACACTTACCGTGGACATGGCCGAAGTCTACCAACTTCCTAGGCTAGCCGAGCGTTTGGACGAATACCTAGTATCTACACCGTTGTCGATTGAAAAACGTACATTATTATTAAGAGCTCTGCTAACTCCCTTGGCCGGTATGCATGCCATGGGAGTATATCACCGCGATTTGAGTGCTAAACGCTTGTGGTGGGACCGGGAACGCAATGCCATCATCGTCAGTGGCCTGACAAGTGCCAAATTTCCGGATTTGGGGCATAAAAGCATCAGCGATATGCGTCAGGAGTTGGATACAACGGGTATCGTGCTGCCAGAAGATGCCTTTGGTGAGACCGAGGTATTGGGTCAAGCGGTGGATGTGTTCCAACTGGGAGTACTGTGTTACCAAATTGCCTATGGAGAGCATCTAACCTTATCCCAAGATGAGCCCCCCCAATGGAAGCAGCCTCTAAATGACCCCTTCGAAGGTAAACTAGACAGATTTATCCAGCGTAGCCTAGAGCACGATGCATCAGAGCGCCACACAGATGCGGGTGCAATGCTGGAGGCGCTTACGCGAACCCTGAATTTTCAAAACCTCGATACTAACGAAGATAAGGTTAGGGTGCTCAATGCGTTAGCTGCATTCAATACTGATGCTATGCCGATAACGCAATATCCTCAGGTGGAAGCACCGAGTACTGATCCTCTGCGCCAACGTATGACTTTCCGCTCCACAACTGTTGATGGGCAGCCCTGTACTGTGCGTATATATTTGAATGCACGCCCCAACAAGGATAACCATGGTCAGTCCCAGCGGCTTCTGCACTTTCTTGAACGCTGTGCCGTCGCCTCCAATAATGTTTTGCCGATTCCGCCATTAATTGAATTCGGCTGCGGCATGATGGGAACACATGTCGTTCAGTCTTATGCCCTAGGGGAGAGCTTGGAACAATGGATGGTGCTGTCCAACCATAGTTATGAGGAGCGCTTCCAATTAGCTGATGCACTGATTCGTGCAGTGCATAACCTACACGATCTGGATCTAAGTCATGGTGATCTGAAACCGGAAAATTTATTGGTCCAGGCGGAAGGAGGCAAGCTGGGCATTCTGCTGCTTGATATGTTTGACTTAGATCTGGATGGCCTTGCTCCGGCAAATTCTGAATACTCCCCAACCACCGACGTCAGCGCCACGGCGCGTGACCGCTATGCCGTATACATGATTGTAGATGAGATATTTGCTGCCTGCATTCATCCTGGCGCCAATAAAATACGTAGGGAGATCCGTAATGCGTTGGGAGATAATAACGCTGTACCTCGTAACCTAGACATGTTACGGCGCACAATGATACATGCAAATGAACCCGAGTTGGTTGAGGCTACGCCCTTGGTGATCGAGAGTTTGTATTTCCCCAACGAGCAGGGCGAACTGTTCGAGATGGACTCAGGCATCTACCACCTGACGGTCAATTATACTAAGGGTAATATTCTAAAATTATTCTTCTTGGGTGTGTCCCATAAATTGACACTGAATCTCAAAGTAGATGGGCCGAGTCTAACCGTGCATCGTATGTTCTATGACCGGTTAGGTACGGGGGAGATGGTGTATGACACCCGTAATAACCGCAAGAATGATAATCGTGCCATGTCGGTCGGGCAGCCCTTTTTACTTAAAAAAGGTTCTTATGGTGCGACAAATACTGAACTACTAAACTTTGTCAGAACATTACACGTAGTGCAACATGTCCTGGACATCAAGCCCGCAGAAGAACCACCGACGGCAGTTGCCGATGCTCCAGGGGAAAGTCTTAAGCGCCTCTGGCTGCGCCTAGTAGAAGTAGAGCGCGAAACACTGCCCACCGTCAAAGTGATTGCAAGCCCTAAGGAGCGAGATGGCATCGTTCATGTACAGGTTAATGAGAATATCGACGCTTTAGAGTTTGCTGATGATGACGTGATCAACGTGACAGCAGATGATCATGAAACTCACTTCGGCCAACTGGATGTTACTAAGTCCGGCAATGGTGTGCTGGTGCTCTCGGATGACAACCGCGGGAATAACTTCCGCCTGCAAAACATTCGAGAAGATACAATCCTGACTCTGTCTAATTCGGGTAGTGATGTTAGCTGGGAGCGACGAGACCGGGCACTATCACGCATTATTGCTGGTGATGCAGTGATGGGGGATCTAATCGACCGCTTCGTAATTGGCCCTCGAGGTTGCCAGCCTCCAGCATTACCTATGCCGACCGACGAACAAATCAGCCGCTATGGACTGGATGAGTCTAAACGCGCCGCATTCCTGTATTTGCTACAAAATCCACTCAGTGTGTTGATGGGCCCGCCGGGTACGGGAAAAACAACACTACTTAGCGCAACACTAGATTATCTGCTGAATGATGCTGACGTACGCCGCGTACTGGTGGTGAGTCAATCGCATACTGCGGTCGACGAAGTGGCTAACCGTGTGCGTGAGTTGAGCTTTAAGCGCCAGGAACAATCCCCGGATTTCAAACTGCCAAGCATTGTACGCTTAGGTGAGCGCCGCCGGGTCAGCGAAGGTATGCTGGATGTTCACACTAATGCTCTACAAGCTCAAGCCCGTACGGCCTTTCACCGCGATCTTGAAGTCCGGCTGCTAGCACTGTCAGCACGCCTGAAATTGCCTGAGGCATTTGTGCTGGAATCTGCCGCTCTGTATCGTTCCTGCGGTCGTGAATTGTTCGAGTTCACCCCTGCCCGAAATGAAGTAAGGGAATTCCAGCAAGATAGTGTCGATATGGATAACCTGCCAAATAATGAACGAATAGTTCGCTTGGCGGCTGAGCGTCGCCTAGATAATTTGACGAACGCTTTAACTGGCAGGTTGTCAGCTTTTACCGATATGCCCGACCAAGTATTGCATCACAATAAACCGCTGCTCGCGGTACTTAATATGATTGCCGAGCGACACCAGATTAATAATCCGCAGCGCATTGAACGGATGGCTGAGGTAATTAAGGTAGCCCACCACTGGTATCAGCGATTAGCCACAGACGAAACCGGCTATGCCGCCTTTGCTGCTCGTACCCGTCAATTGGTTGTTGGCACATTGGTTGGCATCGGGCATGGCGGATATCAACTGGATAAAAATGCCTTTGACTTGGTGGTAATTGATGAGGCTGCGCGCGCTACGTTTTCCGAGCTAGCCATAGCTATGCAGAGTGCGAAGCGAGTGCTATTAGTGGGGGACTACAACCAATTGGCACCTAGCTATGATGTGGCTCATGTACGCCAAGTCGCCCGTGATCTAGGCCTGAATGAGGTCGATGTAAAACGAACGGATTTTGAGCGAGCTTACGTCTTGAATGATGGTCACATGTTGTTGAAGCAATATCGGATGGCACCCGCGATAGGTGACATTATTAGCCACTGCTTCTATGACGGCACACTTGCGACCGGTCGGCCTTCTGCTCCCGAGTGGATGTCCTCCCTGCCCACCCCGTGGAATCGCACGGTGTCTTGGATCGATACCTCTGACAGTAAGTTGCAAGAAACGAATATCGGCAAGGGAATTGCCAATGAAGTTGAAGTTAACCTGTTGTGCAGCTTGCTGCGGCAATTGGTCGACGATGAGCAGGCGATGGGGCAGCTACGTCAGTGGAATGACAACGATACTACGCCAGCCATCGGGGTTATTACCGGTTACCGCAAGCAGGTGGAACTCCTGCAGATGCGGCTGGAATCTGAATCTTGGGCAGCGCCGATCCGCTCAATGATAAAGGTTGATACCATTGATTCCTATCAGGGCTCTGAAAATCGTATCATCTTATTAAGTTTAGTACGCCATAACTCTGAGCAAAAGGGCGGATTCATGACCGATAATGCCCGAGTTAACGTGGCCCTGTCTCGGGCAAAAGAGCGTCTGTTAATCATCGGTGCAGGGAGTATGTGGCAACAGGCGAATGCATGTCAGCCGCTGGCCCGTGTCTTCGACTATATCCACCAACAGTACTCATACCATAATAGTGAGTACCAAATCATTCGTTCAGCTGACCTGATCCATAATGCTTGCGCCGAGGTGCAGGAGAGTGACTATGTGTAACAAGACCCTTACCTTGAACAGAACAGCGCAGCAACCTGTGGAACTGCCGGCTGATTATGACCGCTTGCTACAAAGTATTACCGTGCTGGCACCAGTACAGAAGATCAGTCTGGACATTGATGTGACGCATAAAGCAGCGCTACCAGCGGTTCTTGAGTCAGCTCTTCTACTAGTGGCGCAACTCGAAATCGTGTCTCCTTCTGAGTTAGGAGGCTTTTTCGGACTCGCTGACCATGAGCGTCAGGTTCTGGTTGATGAAATGATCGACACTGGCCTCGTGCGATACAATGATGAAGGCGATATCGCGACTACAGTCAAGCTGACAATGCAGCGCCGAGAAGGCGCATCGGATGAGGGCATTGCAATTGAGGACGTGGAAAATCACCGTGACTTCACCTTCATCGACCTTTGCACTGGGCACATTCAGCCTAAGTGTAATGCGGACCTGCAGAAAGGTTTGCCCGAGTTGCCACGTAAGATCAATCGCAGTGACTTCACCGATTTGATCGCTAGCCAATTTCGTCGCTTTCAGATTTGCTTACCCGATACCAAGAGCAAGCGCGCACTGCGTAGCTCGAAGGCCCGACTCTACCGAGTGAATCGGGCCTCTGTTGGTCAATCGGGGTTGAAACAGCAGATCTCACTCGATATCCACGCCCATTCCGATCCTCTGAACGGGATACGTCTGGACTCACGGTTGATGGACTATAGCTTAGAACATACACGCTTGATGGAAAGCTCCGGTCTCAAAACAGAGGCTATTAACTGGCTGCACGAGCGCAAGTTAGAGGCCGCTAGTTCCACACTAGAAGACTATTGTGATCTGGCAAAAGATATGGTGATCCGCCGATATATCGGACGTGATGGTAAGCTGGAACTAGGGCGTTTACTCCATGATCGCCAGCGCAGAAAAACCAGCTATGGTAACAGCACGATGCAACGTATGATGATTGGGCCTGTCTATGCAGCCCCCAATCGTAACACTTTAATTAAGTGGGCTGAACGGTTGCCACGTCAGCAGCAGGTACATCAAGGAATCTGGCTTGGTGCTACCAACGAGTTATTTGGCGCTAGTTTAGGTCTCGGGTCGTTCATCAAACAAATGAACACCGAGCTCGCAAGTGGAGAGCGCAACAGTCGCCTCAATTTGGCATTTCAGTGCGATGAGGAATTTCGGGCACAGCGTTTAATCACCAATCAGTTTAATAGCCGTACCGACGGTAGCCTACGAATTTTCCCAAAAGGCCGTTCTGAGTCGCACTTGGAAATATTGGTTTTCCCTGGCGAGTACGGTATGGCAGTGGTTCAGTACCATGCTGCTTTGGATCCGTCTCTTGGGTATGCTGGCCTTACATTGCCAATCGGCTACTTCACGACGGACCCTGAGCAGGTAGCTCAGTTGTGGATGCAGGTGCAGCAACGAATCCAGTCACCGGTTCGGTCAGCCGACCAGCCCGAGGTAGCGACAGATGATCTTAATAAGCTACTGGGTTGTGCTCCTGCAGAATTGGCACAAATGCTAGTCGACAATTCCGAGGAAAAACTGAAAAAACTGGTGGAAAGATTCAATCAACACTAGCGTCTCCCGCCCAGATGGTTAACGGTTGTCAAGCATCATGGTGACAACTAATTTGTGGTCTTTCCAATACATTAACCTTGAAAGACCACTTTTGCTCTTTGGGCAATAAAATTAGCAGCACTTGGCAATAGTGTCTTCTCGCTCATAGCAGACAGTGAAGTTTGATCGTTTGTTGCCACAGAACAGAGCCGGATGAATCCTGAGCCTATACACACCACAGGGTGCATTACCCTCTTCAGAAGTGGCATTGATAACCTAGCCACTTCTGAAAATTTTTATTCGATGTAAACAATTCCTCGCTGATCTTTCTCCAGCCTCTCATCTACCCTGCCCTGAATACGCTTCCTGAGAAGGCTGCCATGCAACATAGTCCATTATTTCTACTGTTGACTTTACTCATAGGGCCACAGGCCTATGCCTCCCCGGAATCCACCCAGCTCGCCCTTGCGCTGAAACAACTCGACGGCGTAAAAACCTCGCTGGAACGCGCCCGGAGCAGCGCCAGCACCGCTCCACGATCACGCTATTTCTTCGACTACGTACAGGCGCAGCAGGATATCTCAACCATTGAGCAGGGCATCCGCCGTTACCTTGCCCCGGCAAGAGCGCAGCCGCGCGCCGTTCAACCACTCAGCACCAGCTACCAGCGGGAGAACCCCGATGACTGACTCCCAACTCGCCGCCTTTCAGGCTGCCAGCCAGAGCAAACCGGAGACTGTCAGCCTGCTCATACTCGGCCTGTTTACCAGCTTCCTGCTGCTGTGGTGCGCCTGGACGCTACTGGTCGCCTGGCAGGGCGTCTGCTGCCAGCGCCTGAGCTGGCAGAGTTTTGGCACAGTGGCGGCCCGTTCACTGTTACTGGTGCTGGTCAGTTTCTGGCTGGTCCTGAGCTAAGGAGGAATCATGCGCTGGCTGTTGTTACTGTTACTCACCGCGTTTAATGCCCTCGCCGATCTGCCGACGATGGAAGATCCCTCGCGCGGCCAGGGTCAGGGCATTATGGAGACACTGCAAAACTACGGTTTTGATATTGTGGTGTTGCTGGCGCTGGCCATCTGCGCCGTCGGTTTTCTGGTGGTGGCGAACAACTGCATTGCCACCTACTCGGAGATCCAGAGCGGGCGCAAGCAGTGGAAAGATCTGGGCTCGATGGCAGGCGTCGGAAGCATCCTTCTGGTGGTCATCATCTGGCTGCTCAACCAGGCCTCGGACGTCCTGTGATATGGCGACCATTCCCTTTCTCCCCGACCGCCTCAACCGCGAGCCCATGGTCTGGCGCGGCCTGACCACCAGCGAGCTGTTTCTGGCGCTGGCCCTCGGTCTTGGCGGCGGCTGCGCGTTCGGCATAATGCTGGCCATGATAACCCACTACTGGCCGTTGATCCCCGGTTTGGCGCTGGCAGGCGCGGCGTTGCTGATTCAGGGCGGTGGGCGCATTCTGGCGCGAGCCAAACGCGGTAAGCCCGACAGTTGGCTACCCTTAGCAATCCTTGCCTGGCTGGAGCGCCATCATCTTCGGGGTACACAACTGATCCAGCACAGCGATGTCTGGGTGGTACGCAGGAGTCCGCGATGAGCCGCTTTCGCCATGCGCTTGCCGAGCGCGATAACCATATTCTGACGCTGCGGGCAGTGATTGTTCTGCTGTGCCTGTGTCTGGCGGGCGTTGGCTACGGCTGGTACAGCGCCCCGCAAAAGCTCACCCTCTGGTTCCCGCCAGATCTGCGCAGTGGCAGCACCCGCCCGTGGTGGGAAGTACCGCCCGCCAGCGTTTACGCCTTCACCTTCTATATCTTCCAGCAGCTAAACCGCTGGCCGGATAACGGCGAGGAGGACTATTCCCGCAACCTTCGGTCGCTGCGCGCCTACCTGACGCCCGCCTGTTACACCCGCCTGGAGCATGATTTTCAGGTGCGTCGCAACGGTGGTGAACTGCGCGAACGCACGCGCGGCGTGTATGAACTGCCGGGCCACGGCTACAGCAGCCTGGTACATGATGGTGATAAACACCCTGTCCCGCGCGTCGAGACCTTAAGCCAGGACGCCTGGCGGGTAACGCTGGACGTGGCGGTTGAAGAGTATTACCAGAACGAGCCGGTGAAAAAAGCGCTGGTGCGCTACCCGTTGCAGGTGGTGCGCTACGCCATTGATGCGGAGAAAAATCCGTGGGGACTAGCGATCGACTGTACCGATGCCGCTCCGCAGCGTCTGGTAGCGGAGGAGAAACCATGAAATACCTCTTCTTTGCTTTGTTATGCAGTCTCCCGGCCTTCGCCACGGAAGTGGTACAGTGGGAAAACATCCCGCTACCCGTCGCGCTGCATGTCGGGCAGGAGCGGATTGTCGACGTGGGGAAAGCGGTGCGCATCGGTTATCCCGCCACGCTGGAAGGCAAAGTGCGTCTGCAAAGCGCGGGCGGCAAGGTATTTCTGCTGGCGAATACAGTGTTCCCGGCCACCCGCATCCAGTTGCGCGATACCAGCAGCGGCGAACTGATCCTGCTGGATATTCATGCCATTCAGAACACCTCGCCGCTGGAGCCGGTACAGATTAACTACGCACCGCAGACGCCTGCCACAGCAAAAACGTCCGTACCAGTGACAGCATCAACAGAGCCTCTGCCCGTCCTGCTGGTACGCTATGCCGCGCAGAATCTGTATGCGCCGCTGCGCACCGTCGAAGCCCTGCCCGGCGTCACGCCTGCGCCCGTCCGGCTGGCGAAACGCATCACCACCTTACTGCCGCAGCAGCCTGTCACCGCCATCCCGCTGGCGTCATGGCAGGTCAACGCCACCACCGTCACCGCTATCCGCCTGCAGAACCAGAGCGGGCAGCGCATCACGCTCGATCCGCGTGAACTTCAGGGGCAGTTCACCGCTGTCGCTTTCCAGCATGACTGGCTCGGCCCACACGGGCTGGCAGAGGACACCACCGTGGTGTACCTGGTCACAGAAGGCCCGGTTTCCCGCGCCCTGCTGCCGGAGCCGAAGCCATGATGCCGCGCCAGAGTCTCCTGCTGAAAATCCTGCTGCCGGTGATTGTGCTGCTCACCCTCTGGTTGCTGCTGCGCCCGGCAGGCAAAAACACCGGGGAAGCATCTCCGTCCCGCACCGTGGCAGCCTTAACGCCGCAGGAACTGCGCGATCTGGGTATTGACGGCGACACGCCTGCCGATACCGTCGCCACGCTGGTCGGCCAGATGAAGCAGTACCGGCGGGAACTCAAGGCAATCCGGAGCGATAACGAAAGCCAACAGGCACGCGAAAAGCGGCTGAACGCACAGCAGGCGACGCTGGCGTCGGAGTTGCGCGGCGATATGCGCAGGCAGCAGGACCAGATGCGCGATGAACTGCTGAAAAGCCAGCGGGGGCTGCTGGATAAGCTCGACCATCTGATGGCCAAACGCCCGGACGATATCCCGCCGGGCTTAGGACTGACGCCCGGTGAGCTCCCTACCGACGTTCAACCCGATATCCGCTGGCTGGAGCCGCTGGATGCGCCCCCGCCCGTGGATGAAAAGCTGCTGCGCATCCCTCTGAAAGCGGCAGATAAACCGCCGCCAAAACCTGACGTGAAGGTCTACACCCTGCCACAAAACGCCACGCTGACCGGCTCGGTCGCCATGACGGCGCTGATTGGCCGCGTGCCGCTTAACGGCACCGTCAGCGATCCCTATCCGTTTAAACTGCTGATTGGCGAGGACAACCTCACCGCCAACGGGATTGAACTGCCGGACGTGGCGGGCGCGGTAGTCTCCGGTATCGCCTCCGGCGACTGGACGCTCTCCTGCGTGCGCGGGCAAATCACCTCGATGACCTTTGTGTTCCACGACGGCACCATCCGCACCGTCCCGCAGGGCGGCAAATCCGGCAACAAACAGCAGGAGATCGGCTGGCTCTCGGATAACCAGGGGCTGCCGTGTATTCCCGGCGAGCGCAAAAGCAATGAGAAGGAGTACCTGACCTCGCAGTTCCTGCTGGCGGGTTCCGGCGCGGCGGCTCAGGCCTTCGCCAATGGCGAAAGCACCACCGTGGTGGAGGACGGCAGCATCACCAGCGCGGTGACGGGCAACAACGGCCAGTACGTGCTCGGCCAGGCCATCGGCGGCGGGCTGAAAGAGACCGCCGACTGGATGAAACAGCACTACGGCCAGATGTTCGATGCCGTGTATGTGCCGCCGGGCCATAAGGTGGCGGTGCATCTCACCGAACCACTGGCTATCGACTATGAGCCGGAAGGCCGCAAAGTGAAATACCAGCAGGCCAGCACGCCGGGGGGACTGGAATGATACGCGCTATATTGATGTTGCTGTTTTTGCTGGCCGGGTGCAGCACCTCGCAGGAGGAATTGATGCCGGTCGATCCTGATGCCAGCATGCTCTCGCTGTGGCAGCAGCAAAGCGGCAGCAGCGCGGCTCTGCTGGATGCCCGCGCCCGGTTGCGCCACCCGCCGGACGGTCCGGTGGCGCAACCTGCGGCAGACACTATCCGCAGCCAGTTTCCGCGCCTGCCCAACCCGGATATGGTGTTGTACGTCTTCCCGCACTTTAACGGCAACACACCGGTGCCCGGCTACAGCACCGTCTTTCCCTTCTACACCCGCCCGCAGTATGCGCTGCCGGGCGAACGCCTGACGCCGCCATGAATGAACGACGCGGCCTGACCGGACAGACGCTGGACGCCAGCTACCGCAGAGGCCCGTCGTTTGTCGACTGGCTGCCGTGGGTGGAATTTTTGCCGGATTCACAGACGCTGCTGCTGGAGGATGGCCGTTCGGTGGGCGCAGTGTTTGAACTGATGCCCGTTGGCACCGAAGGCCGCTCGACGGCGTTTCTGGAACAGGTCCGCGATACCGTCACTGACGCATTACAGGATACCTTTGATGAGCACGAACGTGCGCCGTGGGTGGTACAGTTTTTCTGCCAGGATGAGGACGACAGCGAGGCCTGGCTGGAGACGCTGGCGGCTTACGCCGCACCGGAAATCCGCGGCTCCGCCTTTACCCGCGAATGGCTCACGCAGATGGCAAACCATATGGTGAATCTCACCCGCGATGAGGGGCTGTTTCTCGATAACACCGTCACCCGTACCCGCTGGCGGGCGACGTGGCGGCGCACGCGGATGGTGGTGTACCGCTGGCTGCCCGGCATCTCGCCGGATGAACCGTCGCCGGAAGAGACGCTGAATAATATCTGCGAGCGTCTCACCGCTGGGCTGAAAGCGGCGGGTATCAGCGCAGCCCGTCAGAATGAACAGGTCATTCACCGCTGGCTGGTGCGCTGGTTTAACCCTGCGCCTCCAGTGGAAGATAAAAAAGCCTTCTGGCGACAACTGGATTTACCGGAAGCTGAATCCCAGCCCGTCATTACCGATTTCGCCGAACGACTGCTGACAAGCGAGCCGCGCTCAGATGCGGAGAACGGTGTCTGGTGGCTGGATAACCGCCCACATAAAGTGGTGGTGGTCGACCGCCTGCGCAAAGCGCCGCCACCCGGCCTGCTGACCGGAGAAACCACGCGTGGCGACGGTATCAACGCCCTGTTCGACCTGTTACCAGCAGGCACTATCATGAACCTGACGGTGGTGGTGTATCCGCAGGACAAACTGGAGCAACACATCAGCCACCTTTCCGAACGGGCGATTGGCGACAACACCGATTCCGAATACACCCGCCGCGACTGCCACGAGGTGCGCAGCTACCTGAAGGACGGCCATAAACTTTACCGCAGCACGCTGGTGTTTTACCTGCATGCGCCTGACACCGACACCCTGTTTCGCCAGCAGCGCCAGCTGCACAGCCTGTTGCTGAACGCCGGACTGGTTCCTGTGCAGGAACAGCACGAAGTCGCCCCGCTCAGCCACTGGCTGCGCTGGCTGCCGATGTGCTTCGATCCCCTGCGTGATCCGCGCGGGCTGTATACCCGGCTCAACTTCGTCCAGCATCTCGCCGGGATGCTGCCGGTGTACGGGCGGGAAACCGGCACCGGGCATCCGGGAATTTGTTATTTCAATCGCGGCGGCGCGCCGCTGTGCTTCGATCCGCTGAATAAGCTGGATCGTGCCCAGAACGGTCACCTGCTGCTGCTCGGCCCAACCGGAGCAGGCAAATCTGCCACCCTCAACGCGAAAATCGCGCAACTGATGGCGCTGCACCGTCCGCGCCTGTTTATCATCGAAGCCGGAAACTCGTTTGGCCTGATGGCGGACTACGCCGCCGCCCACGGCCTGACGGTGAATAAAATCAGCCTGCGCCCCGGTTCCGGCGTCACCCTGCCCCTGTTCGCCGACGCGTGGCGACTGGTGGAACAGGCGGTTACCGACGCTGAACCGCCAGAGGACGAAGAGAGCGACGGCGACGGCCAGCGCGACGTGCTGGGCGAGATGGAGATCACCGCCCGGCTGATGATCACCGGCGGCGAAGCGAAAGAAGATGCGCGCCTCACCCGGCCCGACAGGGCGATGATCCGCCAGGCGATTATCGCTGCCGCGCACACCTGCTACGAGGAAAAACGACAGACGCTGACCCAGGATATCCGTGACGCACTGTTCGCCCTTTCCCGCGACAACAGCCTGCCGGAAGCCCGCCGCCAGCGGGCGTATGAAATGGCGGAATCCATCAATCTGTTCTGCGCCGGGTTTGAAGGCGAACTGTTTAACCGCGAGGGCCAGATGTGGCCGGAGGCGGACATCACCCTAGTGGATCTCGCCACCTTTGCCCGCGAAGGCTATGAAGCACAGCTTGCCATCAGCTATATCTCACTGATTAACCATATCAACAACCTCGGCGAGCGCGACCAGCATCTGGCGCGGCCAATCGTCAACATCACCGATGAGGCGCATATCATTACCGTTAACCCGCTGCTGGCACGATTCCTTACGAAGGGCTCAAAGATGTGGCGCAAGCTTGGCATCTGGCTGTGGCTTGCCACCCAGAACCTGGCGGATTTTCCTGACGAGGCAAAGAAACTGCTCAATATGATCGAATGGTGGGAACTACTGGTGATGCCGCCGGAAGAGATCGAGCAGGTGTGCCGGTTTAAGGCACTAACCGAAGAACAACGACAACTGCTGCGTTCGGCGGTGAAATCGCCGGGGCAATATACCGAGGGCGTGGTGCTGTCACCGCGCGTAGAGGCGCTGTTTCGGGTGGTGCCGCCCGCGCTCTATCTGGCGCTGGCGATGACCGAGAAGCATGAGAAGGCGGAGCGGATGCGGATTATGCGAGAAACGGGGTGTAGTGAGGTAGAAGCGGCGATGAAACTAACTGAAAGCGGTTATTAACTGATTTTATTTTTTGCATAAATCATGACTTCAGTACGTTCTTGTTGTGTTAGCGATAAAAAAACCAACATCAACTCCGCCAGGTCATCATCTTCAGCATAAAAGTAAGCCAACGGCACTCGCAAAACCTCGGCCAGTTTCTGTACAATCTCTGTTCCCGGTTCATGTACCCCTTTTTCATAACGATTGATGCGTGTACTGGCGACAAATTCATCAATCCCTGCTGCGATCCCCAGACGTTTTTGTGAAAGCCCACTTGCCAGTCGGGCCTGCTTCAGGCGACGGCAAAAAATATCGTTGTAATGGTTAGTTGTATTCATAACTACGAGAATCGTAGTTTTTACTTGCTGCCGATACTACGATTAACGTAGTATTACAGTAACAGGTTAAAAGAGGCTGTATCTTAAGCATCATCTTCAGGGGAGATACCTACCATCTGGCGGGACGTTTCCAGTAACTGGAGTTGCGCATCAGGAGAGAGGGCTGCGAAGTTGAGAATCAGTTCAGCAAGATTCTCATCCGAAGTGAACAGCCATGGTAGGGGAACATTCAGCACATCAGCTATCCGTGCAGCAGTTTCCATATCAGGCTCATGAACACCTTTCTCGTAGCGATTGAAACGGGTGCTTGCAACAGAAGGATCTACAGCCGCAGCAATCCCCACAGCAGTCTGAGAAATGTCTAAGCGCTGTCGGGCTTCTTTTAATCGACGGATGAAAACATCCCGTTGTCTGAGTCGTTTTTGCATAACTACGAGATTCGTAGTTTTTTAATGACTTAGATACTACGAAAAACGTAGCATCAAGATTTGAGAGGTAAACGGAATGACTAAAAAAGACTGGCACCCCGCCGACATCATTGCCGCCTTACACAAGCGTGGTACGAGTCTGGCGAAACTCTCACGGGAAGCGGGGCTGGCCTCGTCCACGCTGGCAAATGCCCTGACACGACCGTGGCCGAAAGGGGAATGGCTGATTGCCAACGCGCTGGAGATACATCCATCAAAGATCTGGCCGGGCCGTTACCTCCACACGTTAAAAAAACGCGAACCCAGAAAATCGCTTCATTCCAAAACAATTACCGACCACTCCGGGACATAACGACCCGCGTTGTGAGTGGCATGAGAGGTATTTATTCACACTGAAATCATCATCGCTCTGATAGCAGAAGGCCGCAGGCAAAATCTTTCTCGATATAGTTGTCAGGGCGGCTCTCAATATTCGCGCCCCTGCTGTTGGCTATTAATATTCCAATGAAACAGGCTGGCAGCGCGCGTATGGAAAAAATCGCGACTCGGCCTGGTCGCTTGCGCATTCTTACCTTTGATATGCTGACAGCTCTTTGATTCTTGATGAGAAGACTGATGTGAGGCTAGTCGGTAACCTGCCGCCCGGCAATAACTGAGAATAAGTTTGCAATGCACCACAACCTAAAAATCAACTAGCCCGTACCTTGATAAAACAACAAAACGAAATTTTCACTGTGGTTTTTTTGTTCTTTAGTTCACTCCAGCCCATCCAGTTAGCCGCAATTTTTCTTCATATGCCACAACAACAGGAGCCCTATATATTTAACGTAATCAGTGGTCCGGTATCGTGCCTGAGCAGGAGCCACTCGGGGATCACCCGTCAGGCAATGATGTAAAACTCCACAATTTTTCTATGCAACCTTTAGTTCTATGCAGTAAATACGAAAGCGTTGCGCTACACCCGGTAAAAGACCCCCTGTTACCGGAGGCGTTATGCCTGAGCGTTTCACTCTTCTGTTGCCCCTGATGCTGTGCGCCGCTTTCCCGCTCAGAGCCATTACCACGCCGGAAATCGCCGCTTCCGCCCTGTCGCCGGACTGCGTGAACTATCGGGTGGTCGGCCTGTGCTACTGGCTCTATTGCACGCCGCTCGGTTGCTCGGTACGCACGTCGGTGAAGGTCAGCCATTTTCGTCCGGATCTGGTGGTATCGGCTTACAGCAACACCGGGCAAAATCCGTGGGCGGAGATGTCGTTACTCAGCCCACCGTTGCCCGGCATTGCCGAAGGCGGTGGTGATACGAATCCCCGTGTGGCCAGCCAGCACAGCAAGATCCGCTTTAAGAATGCCGATGCCATCGGCTTCCCGGCAGGCGATGAACTGGCGACGTTTTTCACTCAGTTTGGCTATATCTGCTCGCCGTCATCGCAGCCTTTTGAACCGTATTTCCTGAGTCAACTGGATGTGCTGGCGTGGCGCAGCGGTGTGCCGGAAATGACCTGGCCGGAAGCGCTGACGCCGGGCATGCGGGAAGTCGGTAAGCACGGCGATATGTGGGGCAATATCTTCCCGCGCGCCGGCGCCATCAGCCAGACGCACGACTATAAATCTGCCGCCGTTATCGCCCAGCGCGTGGCCGATCTGGTGACGCGTACCGGTCAACCGCATATCTACACGCCACTGACCGCCTCATCGCGTGCCGGGTACTGGCCGCCCTCCCCGGTTATCGAAGGCGACAGCGATAACCATCGCTGGCAGATGCTCAGGCCGAAAAAATCCGCCGCCTGTTCAGTTTTCCCGGATGGCAGCACCACTGACACCTACGCCAACAAACTGGCAGAGGATGGCGCGTACGCCTGGACGCTGTGGCGGCCCTATAAATGCTGTCCGCGCCGGGGGCAAACCTTCCTCGGCAGTACGGGTTAACGGAGGCGGTGATGAGAGCCCTTTTCCTGGTCTTATTGTTTTTCGCCGGGGTTTGCGTGGCGGCAGACGACTACAGTTTCCGCAAGCAGGGCGCGGTTGACGACCTGCTTTACTACCAGATTGGCGGCGGTGAAGCGGTCATGCCGCCTTCGGTACGCCGTAGCCCCTCGCCGCTTAGCGTAGGTCTTGGCTGGAACGCCGATATGATGTGCGGCAATTTCGACATCGACACCACGGTGCGTAACCAGCTAAACGGCATCACCGATGGCTTCCAGCAGCTGATGGGCAACGTTATCCAGAGCGCCACCGGCGCAGTTGCCAGCCTGCCCGCGATGATTATCCAGCGCGCCAATCCGCAGCTTTATGATCTGCTGACCAACGGCGTGCTGCAGGGACGGCTGGATTTTGATAAGTCGCTGCTGAACTGCCAGAAAATGGCGGAGAAGATGACCGATTTAGCGACAGATTCCGCCTGGTTTTCCGGCGCCAAAGCGGAAAATTACCAGTCCCTAGCCGCCAGCGATAATGACGCCATCCGCACCGACCAGAAAGCAGCCAAAGAGGCCGCCGAAAAGGGTAAACGCTGGGTGGGCGGCGAAAAGCGCGGCGGCAAAGGCCAGCCGCCGATTAAGGTGGTCCATGACGCCACTGCCGCAGGCTGGAATATTCTCAACCAGCAGCCCGCCACCAGCACCACATCTCTTACCTCCTCTGAATGCGACGGGGAACTTTGTAGCACCTGGACATCTCCCGAAGAGGCCGCCGGATGGATGACCCGCGTGGTCGGCGAGCAGACTATCAGCGTGGGGCAGGCGACCGACGATCCGGATGCACGTTCCGGCGCACAGGCGGGGATCGGCCTGCATCCGCTGATCGACGAAGAAAAGGCAAAGATCCTGCCCCTTCTGACGGATCTGGTTAATGGCAGTCAGAAACCCGGCTTCGACAATCTGGCGAAAGCCTCCGGCGGATCCATGCAACTGACCCGTGGCATCGTGGAAGCGCTGCGCGACGATCCGGATATTGCAGTTCTCACCAAACGGCTGGCGGGAGAGCTGGCGCTGGCCCGCGTCACCGAACAGGCGCTGCTGGCCCGGCGCACGCTGCTCGCGGGCATGCGCGAACCGAATATCGCCAACGTCAAAGAGGCGCAGGAGAGCCTGGGCAAAACCACCGCCCAACTGGATGAAGAGCTGAGCCAGCTTAAGCTGGAACTCGATTTCCGCCAGGCACTGACGCGCAATACCGCAAGCCTTATCCTGCAACGCAAACAGCAGCGCGACCAGCTTCAGGGACAGGCGGTGGAGGTACCGGACGACAGCGACCGCCGCCTGCACAACCTCAATAACCCGCAGCCGGACAGTCCGCGATGACCGCCAACAGCTATTTTGAGTACATACTCACCCTGCTCGGCTGGCTGGTGAACAACGGCGTGTGGCAGACGCTGACCGCCACCGGGCTGTTCGCCCTCCCCCTGCTGGCAAAACTGGTTGCGCTGTGGCTGAAAGCGCGCGGCCAGGGGGCGGATGAAGGCAACGTCGCCCGCCTGCTGGTCGTCTGGGTAGAGCACTCGCTCTACAGCGCCCTGCTGGTGATCTTCTTCGCGGGTGTGCCGTTTCTGAATGTCGATATCAACGCCCTCACGTACGACAGCCAGCGCACAAAACAGTGCGGCTGGTCGGTGGTACAGCCCGGCGATTCCGGCTATGCACCGCTGATCAACGAACTCAGCGGCCAGAGCGCTTCCGTTCCGGTGTGGTGGTACTTCACGCATGCGCTGGGCAAAGGCATCACCAGCGCCGCTGTCGCGGCATTACCCTGCAAACCGGACCTGCGCCAGTTACGCTTTGAGGTGCAGCACATCCGGCTCGCCGATCCGGCACTGGCGCAGGAACTACAGGATTTCGTGAACGACTGCTATGGCCCGTCGCGGGTACGACTCAAGCGGCTGGGCAGTAATATCAGTGAGGGACAGAGCCGGGAAGCGGACTGGGTGGGATCGTCATTTTACCTCGCCACGCCGGGTTATTACGACCACGATCATTCCCGTTCGCCCCGCGCCGCCTGGCCTTATGACGCCAGCCGCGATGATGGCCTGAGCAATACGGGTGGCGGAGGCTATCCAGCGTGTAAGGCGTGGTGGTCCGATGGTGATGCGGGGCTGAAAAACCGCCTGCTGAAGCAGGTCGATACCACGCTCTGGCAGCGGCTGCAAAAACTGGAGCAGTCGAAAGAGGAGTATGAAGAAGCGGTACTGCGATCGCTGGTCAGCCCACGCAACATGCAGGTCTCGCAGGGTGGACTGGTGTACAACGGGTTTGGCGGGAATGCGGGAGATAATCTTAGCCAGACGCAGTTGCTGAGCCGAGTGGGCGGGATCATCGGCGCGGGGCTTTCCAGCTACGCCCTGTTTCCGGCGTTTGATAGTGTCCGCCAGGCGCTGCCGATGGTGCAGGCGTTCCTCGAAATGGCACTGGTGATTTGTATTCCGGTCATTCTGCTGTTCTCGGCATGGGATCTTAAAACGGTCATCACGCTGAGCGTTGTGCAGTTCGCCCTGTTCTTTCTCACCTTCTGGTGGGAACTGGCCCGCTGGCTGGATAACTGGCTGATGCAGATGATGTACGACAGTGACACCCACTCGTACTTCAACCTCTGGGGCCTGCAAAACACCTCCGACGATCTGATTGTGAATATCATTATGGGCGTGATGTTCCTGGTGTTACCCGCATTCTGGCTGGGCGCGCTGACGTGGGCAGGCGTCAGGATCGGCGTAGCCGTCGCTGGGGTGATGGGCAGCGCGGTCAGTGATATCCGTAGCGCTGGCGAACAGGCCGGGAAAATGATCGTCAGTAAAACGCGTATTCCCTGAGCCTTTCCTGCTGACGATGTGATGAACGGGTCTTAAAGCTGAGTTTATGCGCACCGCATACACTGTCGTGTCAGTGACAATCTCATGATAGACAGCTTGAGCCTGAAAAACGCAACGGGCCGTTAAGCCCGTTTTTCGTTACATCACCGCAGTTCTATCACTCTCGCGCGCTTAGCCTGCTTTCGGTAGTGGTCGTATCGCTCCCGGAACCATACTTGCTGTTCATCACTCATATTGCCGGTCACGGCATCGATATCAACTGGCTGGCCCAGGGCGTGCATACGGGCAAAACTGCGTGCCAGAAAATCAAAATTCTTTAATGCGTTTATATCTTGTTGGTTCATTAGCATATCCCTCCAGTCATTGTATTTACTGTTCAGGGTCATATGCTTTTCTGATTTCAGCACCCGCCTGAAAAGATCATTTTTTGAGCGATGCGTGCGCATCAATCTGCCTGTGCTCACATTTCAGGAACGACAAAACTCTTCAGTCCCGGTAATGATTTTCCCCTCCCTTTTATCATCCGCGCAGAAAACACTACCGCCAGCCATGCAGTAAGTTCGCCATGTATCCGGAAGGTGCTAACGGCGCAAATGCGCAGGATACCCGTACGATTCCATCCCGCAGGGAAACGCCCTGCGAAGGGTGTTCCCTGTTCATTGACAGGAGAAACACCATGTCGCTTTTCGATAAAAAACCGTCGTTAATGCCGGTGGTTATCGCCTCTGATGTCTGGCAATCCGCTGTGGAATTTCCCGCCGACCCGCAACAGATGGAAGAACGGCTGGGCAATCTGTTGCTCGCCGTACTGCTAACCCTGCGTACCGCCGGGGCATCCCGCAAGAAAGTCACCTTTACGATCTACTGCCAGCCGCCACAGGGCGATATGAAAGTCCCTGTCGCATTACCGCTGTCGCTCAACTATCACGGCCACTATGTGCAGGTCCCGATGGCTGAACAGGCATAACCTCTCCCCGCCGGAGTCGCTTCCGGACGGAGGGGGTTCCGGCTTCTTCCATGAGGATCACACAATGGACAGAAGCAACGATATCTACCAGAAAGTCACCGACCAGATTATTGCTGAGCTGGAAAACGGCAATGTGCCGTGGATCCGCCCGTGGCGCGATGGCGAGCCGCCGTTCCCGATCAATGCGTTATCCGGTCGACCGTATCACGGCATCAACGTGCCGCTGCTGTGGAACAGCGCCGACAAGCAGAGCTTCGCCAGCGACCGCTGGCTGACGTTCCATCAGGTCAGCGCGCTCGGCGGGCAGGTGCGCCGGGGGGAGAAATCCTCTCTGGCGGTGTTGTATCTACCGCGCACGCAGGAAGAGACCGATGCACTCGGCCAGCCGTTGCTGGATAAAGATGGCGAGCCAAAGGTACGGCATTTCGGGATTATTCGTGAATTTCGGCTGTTTAACCTGTCGCAGTGCAACGGCCTGCCGCAGTCGCTGTCAGAGCCGTTTACCCGGCCCGCAGAGCCTGTGGAGATGGCTGAAGCCATTACGATGAATAGCGGCGTGACGCTGCGCCATCGCCGCCAGTCGAAAGCGTATTACAAACCCGCGACCGACCTGGTGATGATGCCGCACCCGCAACAGTTTGAAAGCAGCGAGGCGTATTACGCCACGCTACTGCATGAACTGACGCACGCTACCGGACACACTTCACGCCTCAACCGCCCCGGTATTGCCGGAGCGGAACGCACCGAAGCGAGCTACGCCGCCGAGGAAATGGTGGCGGAGATGGGTAGCGCCTTCCTGTGCGCCCATTGCGGCATTCAGGGCAGGCTCCAGCACGCCAGCTATATCGGCTACTGGCTGGATATCCTGCGCCAGGACAAGCGGGCAGTGATCCGCGCCAGCGGTATGGCGCGCCACGCCAGTGAATGGCTGCTCAACGCTGTACCACAACCCTGTCAGCTTAGCGCCTGACAGCCCACCCGCACGGGGAGCCTTCCCCGCCGGGAAGTTGCTCCCCTTCAATATTCCCCAAAATCATGCGGGTTGCAGGAAGGCGGCGACGCAGCGAATCCCCGGGAGCGTAGACAAACTACGTGACCGGGGTGAGCGAGGAAAGCCAACGCACCTGCGGCCTGAAGGATGAAGGGGAATGAGGAACAATGTATGGGACTCGACATCTTCTTTTTCGAACGGACAAAAAACGCGCCCGATGAAAGCCAGTACGCCAGAGTGGGTTATTTCCGCAAGGTGAACCCGTTACTCAAATGGGTGGATGAACACGTGGGGCTGGTACGCAACCAGGTGCTGCTGGAAGTCACCAAAGCACATTTGCAGGCGCTTCTGAGTGACCTGCAGAGCCTGACGCCGGATAACTGCGGCGCGGTTTATCCCACGATTGACGGCTTTTTCTATGGATATACCGATTATGGAGAACACTACTGGAAGGATGTCCGCGCCGTCACCCACTGGGTGAAAGAGACGCTGGAGACGTTTGATTTTGAGCGGGACAGGCTGATGTTTTATGCCTGGTGGTAGTTTTAAAGTGGCCTACAATACGTCGGCCACTTTTTACTCCTCAATCATAAATACAACGCCAGATATGCGCATCAGAGCATACCGTTTTTACTCATAAAAATGTAAAAGGCCCAAAGGGCGAAACTGCAAAGGAAGGGCGACAAGGGCAAAGGGGCCTGCCCGCAAAGGAGAAATATGCTGAAGTGGCTACAAAGATCATCCCGGAGCCAGCCACCTGCGCCAGACGCTGTGCTGCCGGAGGGTTGGTTTGCGCCACAATCCGCAGAGCGATTGCTGGCGACACCCTTACGCCAGTCCTGTTTGCAGCAGTTACGGCAACTGACCCCGTTGCCGGATACCCTGTTTGATAGCTGGATCCTCACGGCGATTCATCGCTTCGCCGCACTGGTACAACTGCTGCCCGCCTCACAAAGTCATCACCATTCCACTCCCGGCGGGCTGCTGGATCATTCGCTGGAAGTTGCCTGCAACGCTATCCTGCTGCGTCAGGGTTATCTGCTGCCACCGGAAGCGGGCGCAGAAGAGCAAGCCCGACAGGCGAGCGCATGGACGGTCACAGTAGTCTGCGCAGCATTGCTGCATGATACGGGAAAAATCGCCGTGGATATGGAGATCCATCAACTGGATGGCACCGGCTGGCATCCGTGGCAGGGTAATCTGGCGCAGCCTTATCGCTGGCAATACCCGAGCCACGGTCGCGACTATCATCTGCATCCGGCGGCTGGCGCAATGCTGATTAATCAGTTGATACCCTCGCCATTACTGGACTGGCTGGCCGGATACCCGGTGGCTTTTGCGTCCCTGATTTATCAGCTCACCGGACACTACGAAAGGGCTGGCGCACTGGCGGAACTGGTGCAGCAGGCCGATAAAGCCTCTGTCGCCCGATACCTCGGCGGCGATATCAAAACCGCGCTGGCGCAAAAGCCCTCTTCCTTCCCCCAGCAACTTCTTACAGCCTTGCGGTCGCTGGTACAGAACGAGTACCGGCTCAATAATCCCGAATGCGGATCAGATGGCTGGTTGACGGAGGATGCGCTGTGGCTTATCAGCAAAACCACCGCCGACCGGGTTCGCGCCTGGCTGCTCCAGCATGGCGTAGCCAGCGTACCGGAAAATAATAACCGCCTGTTTGACGAACTGCTGGCACATCAGCTTATCGTTGCCAACGAAGATAAAGCGATCTGGCGCTGCATTATCCGATCGGATAAGGGCTGGTCGCCCGTTGAACCGCTGACGCTGCTGCGCCTGACGCCGTCTGCAATCTGGGAGCCAGGCGAACAACGTCCCGCCTGTTTTGCCGGTGATGTGACGCCGGTAAGCGAAGCGGAACCCGTCCCTGAACTTAGCGCCCCAACTCAACCGCTGCCGGAGATAGCAGACGACCCAAGGCTTGGTGACAATAACAACTTCCTGCAGTGGCTGAAGAACCACACCAGCCCTTCAGGCACGGTGAATACCCGGAACGGCAAGGTACATGTGGTGGAAAACCACCTTTTTTTGATAACGCCGGGGATCTTCAGGATATACGCGACAGAAACAACAGGTGATACCGGTGACGGCTGGAAACTGGCACAGCGAATGTTTCAGGAGTCAGGGCTGGCCCTGCGCTGTAATGATGACAGTTTTATCTGGACCTGCGAGGTTCACGCGCCACAAAAGAAAAGTAATCTGTTGAAAGGTTTTCTGATGGCGGATCCGGGGGTGGTGTTTGGAGAGAGAGTACCGGTAAATAATCCGTGGCTTAAGTTGACACATGAATAACAACGTCATATTTACAATAAAAATGCCACACATACTCTCAGCTAGAGCGGAAAGATTTATTCATACTCATTCCCAAGTATACCAGGTTTGCTACTCAGTTTTCCAAGTGCGGTGTCATACCGCACAACGTGCAAGCATAAACCACGTGTCGATATAAAAAAGGGCCGCCAAAGCGACCCTTTCATTTCAGAGAAAATGTAATTACAGCAGTGATTTTACTTTCGCGAGGACGTTTTCTACGGTGAAGCCAAACTCTTTGAACAGCTGATCGGCCGGCGCAGACTCACCGAAGATGGTCATACCTACGATAGCACCGTTCAGGCCCACGTATTTGAACCAGTAGTCAGCAATGCCCGCTTCGATAGCGACGCGTGCAGAGACGGCTTTCGGCAGCACGGATTCACGGTAAGCCGCATCCTGCTTGTCGAATGCGTCGGTGGACGGCATGGAAACCACGCGCGCCTTCACGCCTTCAGCGGTCAGTTTTTCGTAAGCGGCCACGGCCAGCTCAACTTCGGAACCGGTCGCAATCAGGATGATTTGCGGCTGGCCGTCGCTGTCTTTCAGCACGTAACCACCACGGGCCACGTTCGCCAGCTGCGCTTCGGTACGTTCCTGCTGTGCCAGGTTCTGACGGGAGAGGATCAGCGCGGTCGGGCCGTCCTGACGCTCTACGCCGTATTTCCACGCAATCGCGGATTCAACCTGGTCACACGGACGCCAGGTGCTCATGTTCGGGGTCACGCGCAGGGAAGCAATCTGCTCTACCGGCTGGTGAGTCGGGCCATCTTCGCCCAGACCGATGGAGTCGTGGGTGTAGACCATCACCTGACGTTTCTTCATCAGCGCGGCCATACGCACCGCGTTACGGGCATATTCAACGAACATCAGGAAGGTAGAGGTGTACGGCAGGAAACCACCGTGCAGCGAGATACCGTTGGCAATCGCGGTCATACCGAATTCACGCACGCCGTAATGGATGTAGTTACCCGCGGTGTCTTCGTTAATCGCTTTAGAGCCAGACCAGATGGTCAGGTTAGACGGCGCCAGGTCAGCGGAACCGCCGAGGAATTCCGGCAGCAGAGGACCAAAGGCTTCAATCGCGTTCTGGGACGCTTTACGGCTGGCGATTTTCGCCGGGTTGGCCTGCAATTTCGCGATGAATTCGTTCGCTTTCGCGTCGAAATCAGACGGCATTTCACCTTTCATACGACGGGTAAATTCTGCAGCTTCCTGCGGGAAGGCTTTCGCGTAAGCAGCGAACTTGTCGTTCCACGCGGCTTCTTTCGCCTGGCCGGCGGCTTTCGCATCCCACTGAGCATAGATGTCAGCCGGGATTTCAAACGGACCGTAGTTCCAGCCCAGCTGCTTGCGGGTCAGCGCGATTTCGTCTGCGCCCAGCGGCGCACCGTGAGAGTCGTGGGTACCGGCTTTGTTCGGAGAACCGAAACCAATGATGGTTTTGCACATCAGCAGAGACGGTTTGTCGGTGACAGCACGCGCTTCTTCTACGGCACGTTTAATCGCGTCGGCGTCGTGGCCGTCGATACCGCGGATCACGTGCCAGTTATAGGCTTCGAAACGCTTGGCGGTGTCATCGGTGAACCAGCCTTCAACGTGGCCGTCGATGGAGATGCCGTTGTCATCGTAGAAGGCAATCAGTTTGCCCAGCTTCAGGGTACCGGCCAGGGAGCACACTTCGTGAGAAATGCCTTCCATCATGCAGCCATCGCCCATGAACGCGTAAGTGAAGTGGTCAACGATGTCGTGACCCGGGCGGTTGAACTGCGCCGCCAGCGTTTTCTCTGCAATCGCCATACCTACGGCGTTCGCGATACCCTGACCCAGCGGACCGGTGGTGGTTTCAACGCCAGCGGTGTAACCCACTTCCGGGTGACCCGGCGTTTTAGAGTGCAGCTGACGGAAGTTCTTCAGTTCTTCCATCGGCAGATCGTAGCCGGTGAGGTGCAGCAGGCTGTAGATCAGCATGGAGCCGTGGCCGTTAGACAGCACAAAGCGGTCACGGTCAGCCCAGGACGGATTTTGTGGGTTATGGTTCAGAAAATCACGCCACAGGACTTCGGCAATGTCAGCCATACCCATCGGGGCACCCGGATGACCGGAATTGGCTCTCTGTACTGCGTCCATGCTCAGCGCACGAATAGCATTAGCAAGAGTTTTACACGCTGGCATCGACAGCCCCCTTTTGCGTTGCCATCCGGGCTGCGAGCAGCGCTTCAAGTTTCTCCTGATCCTGGGCGAACAAACGAATGCCCTCAGCCAGCTTATCCACAGCCATCGCATCCTGGTGGTGCAGCCAGTAAAACTCAGCTTCGCTTATCGGCGATGGACGATTTTCTACCACAACATCGGGACTCAGTTTTCTTTCAACATCACCTTCTTGCTCATCCAGTTCGCTCAGCAGAGCTGGAGAAATCGTCAGGCGATCGCACCCGGCTAACGCCAGTACCTGTTCGGTTTTACGAAAACTGGCGCCCATGATTACCGTCGGATAGCCATGCACTTTGTAGTAGTGGTAGATATCTCGCACTGATACCACGCCCGGATCGTTATCCGCACAATACGGGTCCTGCGGCTGATGCTGTTGATACCAGTCGTAAATCCGCCCTACAAACGGTGAAATCAGGTACACCCCGGCTTCAGCGCAGGCGCGAGCCTGGGCGAAAGAGAACAGCAGTGTCAGATTACAGTTAATACCTTCTTTTTCTAGTTCTTCCGCAGCGCGAATACCCTGCCAGGTCGCGGCTAACTTAATAAGAATACGAGATTTATCAACTCCCTGCTGTTGGTACAGACGAATAAGTTTGCGTGCTTTGGCGACACATAGGCCACGGTCAAAGGAGAGACGGGCATCGACTTCGGTAGAGACGCGACCAGGCACATGGCGCAATAACTCCAGCCCGATATTCACTGCCAGTTTATCACTGGCGTTGATGATCTGTGTAGCCTGGGAGCCACCCTGTTGAATGGCGAATTCAATGGCATCATCGATCAGATTCTGATAGTGCGGGATTGCCGCGGCTTTGACAATTAGCGACGGATTAGTGGTAGCGTCCTGAGGTTTAAAACGACGCACAGCTTCAATGTCGCCGCTGTCAGCCACGACGGTGGTAAGGCGTTTAAGTTCATCTAACTGACTCATAATCTTGATCCTTTCAAAGAACAGAGGTTGAGCGGCTAATGGTGTTATGCAGACTTACCCAATTTCTCGTAGTGGTTGATTCTGTCGACTTTCGGTGCAGAGCGCCCCCCCTCATACTCTGATGCCAGCCAGGCATCAACGATGTTTTTTGCCAGTTCTGGACCGATAACGCGTGCGCCTAAAGTCATCACCTGAGCGTCGTTGCTTTTGCGTGCTCGCTCGGCGGAATAGGTGTCATGGCATTGCGCGGCGCGTACGCCGGGGACTTTGTTAGCCACAATCGCCATACCGATACCCGTACCGCACAACAGAATGCCGCGTGAGTAGGTACCGTCGCCAATGGCACTGGCCAGATTAAAAGCGATATCCGGATAAATCAGTGGGTTATCACCGACATCATGGCTGAAGTCGACAACTTCTATGCCTTTCGACTGTAAGTGGGATTTCACCTGGTTTTTAAGGTCAGTTGCCGCATCATCAGCACCAATCGCGATTGTTAACATAACGGTTTCCTCACATTGTGGAACAGGGGGATTTGAACCGCTCAAATGAACAACATCTATTCATATGAAC
>NZ_JANEWH010000038.1:0-37603 GCF_028069715.1 Kluyvera sp. Awk 3
GGCTGTAGCAGCCTAATTATCTGTAATGAATTAGTTTTAAATAAGAAACAGTGGTTCATTAATTTCGTTCCAGAGACGATAAGAGGTCTGGTTGTGATCTATAAATCCATTGCCGACAGATTGCGTTTACGGCTTAACTCATCAGATTTCAATATTGGTAGCCCGTTGCCGGGTGAGAAAAAGCTGGCGGAAGAGTTCGGCGTCGCGCGGATGACCATTCGAAAAGCCATCGACTTGCTCATTGAGTGGGGACTGGTTGTCAGACGGCACGGCAGTGGAACCTATGTGGCGCATAAAGATATTCACCATGAAACCACTAATCTCACCGGCCTGGCGGAGATACTGCGCCAACAAGGGAAAGAGGTGGCCAGCAAGGTTTTGATTTTTGAGATGATGCCCGCACCGCCAGCGATTGCCAGCCAGCTAAGAATTCAGATTAACGAACGGATCTATTTCTCGCGCCGGGTGCGCTACGTGGATGGTAAACCGCTGATGCTGGAGGACAGCTATATGCCGGTGAAGCTGTTCCGTAACCTGTCACTGGTGCATCTGGAGGGCTCTAAGTTTGATTACATTGAGAAAGATTGCGGGCTCACCATCAGCGGCAACTATGAGAGTCTGGCGCCCGTGCTGGCCGATAAACAGCTGGCACAGTGCCTGAATGTCCCGGAACAGACGCCGCTGCTGCGTATTACCTCCCTTTCCTACAGCGACAGCGGCGAGTTTCTTAACTATTCCGTGATGTTCCGCAACGCCAGTGAATATCAGGTGGATTACCACCTACGTCGCGTGCAGGCCGTTAACCCATCCCCCAGAACAATACCGCCAGCAGCTGGGGCGTGATAATGCGCAGGAACATCACCAGCGGATACACCGTGGCATAGGAGAGCGCGGCCGCGCCGCTGGTCGCGTGCAGGTTGTTGGCAAAGGCCAGCGCCGGAGGGTCGGTCATTGAACCAGCCAGCATGCCGCACAGGGTCAGGTAGTTCATTTTGGCGAAAATTCGCGCCAGAATGCCAACCGTCAGCAGCGGGATACCGGTGATGAAAATCCCGTAGCCAATCCAGCTTAGCCCCTCTCCGTGAATCAGCGTTGCAACAAAATCGCCGCCGGACTTCAGCCCCACCACCGAGAGGAACAGCACAATCCCCAGTTCGCGCAACGCCAGGTTAGCGCTCGGTGGCATAAACCAGTAGAGCTTGCCGATGCTGCCGATACGACCGAGGATCAGCGCCATAATCAGCGGCCCGCCCGCGAGCCCCAACTTCAATGCCACCGGGAAACCGGGAATAAACAGCGGCACGGAGCCAAGCAGTACGCCGAGTCCGATACCGATAAACACCGGCAGCATCTGCACCTGCTGCAATTTCTGCTGTGCGTTACCCAGCTCTGACGCGACGGCATCGATCGCCGCAGGGCGGCCAACCAGATTGAGGATATCGCCAAACTGCAGGCTGGCATTGCTGCTGGCAACCAGCTCCACCCCCGCACGATTCAGGCGCGAGATGACTACGTCATAGCGCTGTTTATAGTGCAGATCGCGGATTTTTTTGCCTAAAACCTTCTCGTTGGTCACAACGACCCTTTCCACTTTCAGGTCGGTCCCACGCGTCGACAGCGAGGTTTCCACCTCTTTACCGATCACCAGCTGCGCGTTATGCAGATCCGCCGCTTCCCCCACCAGGTGCAGCAGGTCTCCGGTTTCAATCAGCGTCGTCGGCGACGGCACCATCAGCGTTTCACCCCGTTTCAGCCGCGAACAGATAATGTTATCGCTATTGATGACCGGGATATCCTGAATCGCCATACGATTCAGGTTCGTATTTTCGACGCGAATATTGATGGTTTTGAGGTGCGAATGGCCGGAACCGGCCTGTTCGTCAAACTGTTGAGCCTCTTTTTCTACGTTAATACGAAAGAACAGGCGCACCAGCCACATGGTCAGCAAAATGCCGCAGATACCAAACGGGTAGGCCATGGCATAGCTCATCCCCATTTGATCGACCACGCTGAACGGCTCGCCGAGATCGCGCAGTATTTGCTGCCCAGCCCCTAACGCGGGGGTGTTGGTGACCGCGCCGGAGAAAATGCCCAGCACCACGGGAAGCGGAATAGCGAAGATTTTATGCAGCACCGTGGTGACCAGACCACCGAGGATGACAATCAGAATAGCGAAGAGATTCAGCCGCAGGCCGGAGACGCGCAGCGAGGCAAAAAAACCAGGCCCAACCTGAATACCGATGGTGTAAACGAACAGAATCAGGCCGAATTCCTGAATGAAATGCAGCATCGGGCTGCTCAAGGTAATCCCCGCCTGATCAACAAAGTGGCCGACGATAATCCCACCAAACAGCACGCCGCCAATACCAAAACCAATGCCGCGAATTTTGATATTACCAATCCACAGTCCGACCACCGCCACCAGAGCCAGTACGCTGACCGTCAATGCTATATCACTCATAGTATGTTCCCTGTGAATAACATTAATAACACTATGGATTATGTCTGAGTTGTGGGGGGTTGTATGTAGTGCGGCGCACATTACTCAGCCAAATGGGGCTCGCTATTTGGGCACCACCTTTCCCTTAGCAGCGATTTTTAAGCGAAATCAAGCGCGGTTCCAACCCCTGCCTGCTGGGCAGTTTCCACAAGGTGTTTACTGTGTTCTTTAAGCTCATTGCGCAAAAAAAAGCCCCGATTTCTCGGGGCTAATTGGGCAATTAGCGTTAGCTATTCAACGCTGGGCGCTCGCTAATGGCGATGCGCTGCGGAGCGATAGCTTCCGGCTCGTTGCGGGTTAAATCGATATGCAGCAAGCCGTTAGTAAAGGTAGCGCCGGAGACTTCCATATTTTCCGCAAGGGTAAAGCTCAGGCTAAAGGCTTGCATCACCAGCCCCTGGTGCAGCCATTTGGTCTCTTTTTCCTGTGGCTGCGGCGTGCCCTTAACGGTCAGGCGAGTACCTTCCAGCTGTACGTCCAGATCTTCCTGACGGAATCCCGCTAATGCCAGCGTAATGCGGTAGTGGTTATCGTCGCTTTTTTCGATGTTGTACGGCGGGAAGCTCTGACCTTCGCTGCTGCTTTGCAGCGCATTCGCCAGTTTGTCGAAGCCGATCCATTGACGCAGCAGAGGGGATAAATCGTAGTTACGCATTGTGTTTCTCCTTCTAAGAAGCGAGTAAATACCTTCCGGCTCCCAATCGGCAAGCCAGTTGATGCACAGGGCCGCGCGGGCGGCCCGCAGGAATTAGTTAATTTCGATACGGCGCGGTTTGTTCGCTTCCGGAATCACGCGTTCCAGTTCGATATACAGCAGGCCGTTCACCAGGTTAGCGCCACGCACGTGGATGTTTTCCGCTAACTGGAATTTGCGTTCAAAGTTGCGCTCGGCAATACCTTGATAGAGATAAGTCCGTTCTTTTTGTTCTGCGGCATGCGCGCCTTTCACCACCAGCATGTTGTCCTGGGCGGTAATTTCCAGCTCGCTTTCGGCAAAACCGGCCACGGCAATCGCGATGCGATAGTGATTTTCGTCTACCAGTTCAACGTTGTACGGAGGGTAACCGCCGTTGCTTTGCGTTTGATTGTTTTCTAACAGGTTGAACAGGCGATCAAAACCGATGGCAGAACGGTATAACGGGGATAAGTCGAAGTTACGCATAATCAAATAGCTCCTGAAAATCAGCGAGAAATAGTGGACCTTCCATCGTGGACAGGTCGTGAAGCCCGAACACCCCGCAGGCGTGTTCTTCCCGGCTACACCTATAAAATGAGGGGGAAAGAACCTTTTTCAAGCCCCAGTGTCTGACTTTTTTTGCACTTTCCCGGAGAAGGCTTACACTGGGTGAGAGCACGAAAGGCCAAATTGCGACAGCCGCCACAGAGCGGTAAGCCTGGGCTTTCTATTTTGGCAACGGGTGGCTATAACCCGATGGAGGAGCTTTTTTATGCTCATAACAACGAAGAGCTCATGATGAAAAATCTGCTGATTAAAACGGCGTTGGTAGGGGGAATCTTCCTGTCAGGAGGATGTTCCAGCGTCATGTCGCATACCGGCGGCAAAGAAGGCACTTATCCCGGCACGCGCGCCAGCGCGGAAATGCTGAGCGACAGTGATAACGGCTGGGCCACCAAATCACTGGTCGCCCTTGATATGCCGTTTACGGCGGTGATGGATACCGTGCTGTTGCCGTGGGACTTCTTCCGCAAGGACAGTTCGGTCCGTTCGCGGGTCGAAAAGAGCGAGCAGGAGACGCTGGCCACCAATTCGGTGATCCCACCAGCCCCAATGCCCGCACAGTAACTTAGTAGCCGGTTCCGGTTACCCACAGCTGGCGAAAGCCAGCCGTTTCTTCCATCCAGGCAATCGATCGTCCGTCGGGCGAGAACACCACCGCATCCGCCGATGGTGGATTGGCGTGGTGGTCAGTTAAAAAGGTGATTTCACCGCTTTTCGCATCGCACCAGGCAATACGCCCTTCCAGCACCATGCCCAGTCCGTTTCCGGAGGGATGCCAGTTAAACGCCGACTGAATGTCGGAGGTATTGTGCGTCAGCTGGCGCGGTTCGCCACCGTCTGGCGAGATTAACCACAACTGCACGACACCGTTGTCATCACGCATTAAGAAGGCAATCTGCGTGCCCTGCGGATGGCTGCGCACCCAGTGGCGCGGAACGTTTACCAGCCCGGGAAAAGCACGCTGATGCGTGAAGGTTAGCCGTCGCTGGCGAACGCCTGCCGGCGGCGCAGGAAGCGTAGTGTTGGTCCCCTGCAGCGGCGCATCGCCCGCCTGTTTCCAGCCCTGCTCGTCAGACGGCAACTCAACGATGAACAGCTCCGGCACTTTCTCTCCGGCAAGCGAAACAGTATCGCCAATGAACGCCAGCGCCTGCGAGCCGACCCACCCCTCTTCATAGGCGCGGTTGATGTCATCGCTGCCGGGCTGCGGTTTGGCGGTCGTCCGACTGACCAGCACGCACCAGTGGCTACCGCCGTATTCCCGCGGATGCTGCCCACGGGGCGCAACCGGGCCATAAGGTACGGCAACGCCGACATTACGCAGGTCCTGCGCCGGGTCGTATTCGTGCATCACGTGATCGTTGTAGGTGAAGCTGACAAACTGCCCGCAGGGGCTGTAGACGTGAACGTGGCTACCGCCGCGCAGCGCGCCGGGCGTGTAGGGTGCGGTAATATCCATCGCATCGAGATTGCGAGTTTCACCCTGCGCCGTGACTACGCCGCGACGGTGGTGGAAATCATACTGCCAGTTCGCGTCCGGGTTCTCCGGGCCATGAATAAAGACGTACTGCTCGGCGCTAGGGTGCACCGTCACCACGCCCACATGCGCACCTTCACGGGCGCGATAAATCACCTCTACGTCACCGCTGTTGACGTTCACGCGCTCGATCGTTTCGCCGGTAAATGAGGCTCCGGACGGGCGAACATCGTAGACCAGCCACTGGCTGTCCGGCGTCCAGGTACGGGTATTGGTAAGCTGATGATTGCGCGGCGCAAAGGTGATTTGTTTCATGGCGGAGTCCCGTTCGAAAGATACCTCGTGGTTTTACCACGCGAACGGGTTATTCCATAATATTTAGCGGCGCTGTCGGCTATCCGCCTGCTGCGCGCTGGCCGCCAGTGCCGGAAAATCCGCCTGGGTGTAATAACGGTCTGGCGGCGGCAAGCGGGCCATATCGGTTGTCGGCCAGAGCTGCAGTTCGCCCAGCGCGTTGAGCGCCATTCCCTGCCAGCGATGCGGCAACATCAAGCGCTGCGGCGTCACCCGTTCACCGGGTACCGGCGTTGGCAGTCGATTATCACCCATCTGGTAATTGCGCTTTAGCACCAGATACTTCTCTGGTACCCGCTTCTGGCTGTTCCACCAATGGCCGTCAAGCATATCAAAATGAAAGCGGGTGCTTTCCGGAGGCTGCGCGCCAAACTGCTTCAGCGCCTGGTTCAACGCCTGGCTCATTGCCACATTATAAACATCCAGGGAGACAGTCTGCCCGCCCAGGATCAGAGAGACCGCCAGGCGCGCGCCCAGCAGGTTAGAGTAGAGATCTTCCGGCGAAAAAGCGGAAACGCCCTCGGAAAATCCTGGAACGGACTCAAACCCGTACCATTGGGCAATTTCGTGCCACTCCGCCACCTGAAACGCCAGATGCGCCGCCAGCCAGGCCGCTAACGTATAGCGTTCAGCAGGATCTGACGGCGGAGTGAAAGCATTAAAAACCACCCGACGTTGGGCCAGTTCGCTATCTAAATCAAGGGTAAATGGCTGGCCCAGTTTCGGCAGCAGCTGGCTGAAGAGATACACCGTCATATCCGCCGTATCGCGCACGTGCGCGGTATCGATAAAGCCCCCGCGGGTCGTGTAAAGGATACCGTTGTTCTCACGACTTAAACCGGTGAGATTTTCCAATCCTGCCAGCATATTATCATTGTACTGATGCTGCCCAAGACGCTCCGCCTCTACCACGTTATCCAACTGATATAGGGGTACCGATATCCCCCACAGCGCGGCATGCAGGTTATAGCCAAAGGCGCAGCAAGGGCGAAGCCCTTTCGGTAACGGCTGCGGTGGCATCGCGGGCCACGCGCGAGTCGCCCGGACGGTCGCCTGCGTCGCTAAATCGAGCGGTACCGGCAGCATCGCATAGCTGCGTGAGACGACGCACAGCGCCAGAAGCAAAAAGATGTGAATAAACGCCTTCAAAATGCCTCTCCAACCTGAAAATAGAACCCGCTGCTGCCTTTGCCGATGCCGTAATCCAGCCGTACGTTAACCCGCGGTTTGAATTCAAATCGATAGCCGACGCCCGCCGAGGGTAGCCAGCGTCCGTTATCCAGCGCGTGAAACGACGGCCCCATAGTGCCCGCGCCAAGCCATCCAACAACGCCGTGCCGCCAGTCAAGCTTGCACCGATATTCCAGTTGGCCGCTGACCGCATTTTTGTCCCGATAGCGCCCCTCGTAATAACCGCGCATTCGCTGGTTGCTGCCGAGCAGCGGCATCATACTCCACGGCACGTCGCCCTGGGTAAACGCGCCATCCATCTCCCACGCCAGCACGTTTTTATCGTCCAGCGAGTGGTAGCGGCTGTAGTGCAGCTGATATTCATCAAAGCGGGTATCACTGCCGGTGTCAGGCGTGAAGCGGGTATAGCGCACATCGGCATACTGCCCCTGACGCGGGTTGGGGACAAAATCCCGGTCATCCCAGCTCAATTCGATACTGCCGCCGGAACTCAGCACCGATGCTCCCTGCGCCGTGTGCTCTATTTTCGGCGGATCGCTATCGCCCATCTGAGCTGCGTGCTGGGCATTCAGCGACCAGCCGACGCCAAGGTAAACGTTCGGCGCCAGCCGGCGGTATAGTGTGGGACGTAAATCCAGAATCTGCGCGGTGTACTGTTCTTTCTGACTGTCTTTATCGCCCGCGGTAAACCCCTGCCCCCAGTAGTAAGTGGGGGTATCCGTCAACGCGCCATCAAGAAAGAAACGCCAGCGATCGTCGGCGAAAAAGGCATAATTTTGCATCGTCAGACCAAATGCGCCGGTTGAGCTAAAATAGCCGCTGAGCGTTAACGTTGAGTTCTGGCTGACCGTGTCGTTGGGGTCAGGGCGATACATGCCGACGACCGCGGTGCCAATCCCCAGCCCTAATTCAGGGGTGTAGAACGGCCCCGGCATTACCCCCCAGTCGATACCTTTGCTGGCATCGAAGTTATCGCTGGCTCCTAGCTTTTGCAGCCAGCCGTCAACCTCGCTGCGGCTTGGCAGCGCGGCCTGCGTCAGGGAGGCAAACAGGCAGAGGCAAAAGAGGAAGCCGACGCGGATCAAAAGCGATATTCTCCGGCGATAAAGAAGCTGTTACGTTCCGCGAAGCCAATCTCGGTGGTGACGTTAAAGTTGCGCGTCACTTCGTACTGTGCGCCCACCAGCATGTTCCACGGGGACTGCAGATGTTGTTTCACATCGAAGCGGCCTTTATCGTCCTGGTTGGCAAAATTCACCATATTCTGGAGCATCGCCGAAGGCATGGTGAGATCGTTCAGACTCCCCTTAAACTCTTCCTGCACATCCTGATACATGCTTCCAACCCACACATTCAGCTTCCCTGAAGGCAGGTGCAGCATTTCCACCTCGGGGGTGGTAAAGCGGTAGCCAACACGAGGTGAGAAGGTGAAGGCATCGATACTGCCGTCCAGGATATCAAACCGCGTCTGGGTATAATTGCCATCCAGTACAGCAAACCAGTTGCCTACGCCACCAGCCAGCGTGGTTCCCACGCCGTAGGTGGTGCCTTTAAAATCGAGTTTAAAATCAAGATCCTGCATATGAGGAAGCGGCACCACCTTCCCATTTGGCGATTTAAGGCCGACGGCGATTTGTGAAATAGAGTGACCTTCGGTATGACCAAGCAGGCCATAAACGTTCATGAAAGGGAATAACCAGGTATCATATTTCAGCGTTTCCGTTTTACTGGATTCACGCGTTTTGCCCACTCCAATATCAAAGGCGTTATCCAGTGAGACAGGCCCATGACCAAAAGCCTTATTAAATGCATCACTCACCGCTTTATTACAGAGCTTCCCCTTTTTCGCGTTCGAACAGATCGCATTCTGAATAGCGGCCTGGTTTCTGCCATCTAAAGAAAGCCCGGTAAAATCGATACTATCTACATTAATATTCTGACGAATATTCATATAGTTAATATTAATACCGAAAGGCTCCGGCAGATCGTAACCGCGTTTGCGGGCCTCATCGCCTAAAAAAGGTAAAACCGACGGGGTTTCCGGCTGTTCTACCGCGGCGTTATCCAACGTTGTCGTGCCCTGGTTATCATCCTGATACCCATAAAGCGGCGTTAAGGCTGAGGATGGGTCCGTTGCGGCCCAGGTATGAAATACCATAAAGAATGGCATCATCAGCACCAGGCAGATGCATTTGTTATTCATAGAAAAAGCGTAATTGCAGGCAGAATGTGCCAGGGGATAAAAGAGGGAGCGAGAGTATAGAATTTAGGTATTAATTGGGGGGATTTATGTGCGATTTCACACCTGATAATACAAATACGCGTTTTAAAACAATCTTAATGTTTTGCCCGGCCGCCGCCGGGCATCCGGTTATCAGGAAAGAACGTACTTCTCAATCGCCCAGGCTACGCCGTCTTCCAGGTTCGATTTCGTCACAAAGTTCGCCGCTTCTTTGACTGCCGGAATCGCGTTATCCATCGCCACGCCAACGCCAGCGTACTCGATCATCGCAATGTCGTTTTCCTGGTCGCCAATGGCCATGATCTCTTCCTGCTTGATACCCAGCACCTCGGCCAGCGATTTCACGCCGGTACCCTTATTGACGCGCTTATCAAGAATTTCGAGGAAGTACGGCGAGCTCTTCAGCACGGTGTATTTTTCTTTCACTTCCGGCGGAATACGGGCAATGGCTTTGTCGAGGATGGCCGGCTCGTCGATCATCATCACCTTCAGGAACTCGATAGACGGATCCATTTTCTCGGCTTCGCAGAACACCAGCGGGATAGTGGCAACAAAGGATTCATGCACCGTGTAGTAGCTGATATCGCGGTTGGCGGTATACAGCGTGTTGCGATCCAGCGCGTGGAAGTGGGAACCCACCTTGCGGGACAGCTCTTCCAGGAAGCGGTAGTCATCGTACTTAAGCGCGGTCTGCGCCACGGTGCTTCCGTCACCCGCCTTCTGGACCAGCGCGCCGTTGTAGGTGATGCAGTAATCTCCCGGCTCGTTCATGCCCAGCTCTTTCAGGTAGCTGTGCACGCCAGCGTAGGGACGCCCGGTGGTCAGAACCACGTTAACCCCTTTTGCGCGTGCCGCCGCGAGAGCGTTTTTCACTGCAGGAGAGATAGTGTGGTCCGGCAACAGCAATGTTCCGTCCATGTCGATTGCGATCAGTTTAATAGCCATGAGATCCCCAGGTTAAATGAGCCTGCCCTCATGCTAACTCGATTTAGCGCAAAAAACAGCAGCAAAGGCGGCTTTAAACGGGGATACAACGCGTTGCGCGTTCTCCCCTTTTGTATGGCCTTAGCCAAATAACTTACCGCCCTTGAGCAGGTCCATTCCGGCGGATAACAGGTCGTTGTGCGCCTGCGGATCGACTTCACCCTTCGGCGACAGCGCATCGACGATTTTCGGCAGGTATTCCGCCAGCATCGTCGAGGCGGAGCTGGCATCGGTACCGAGCTTTTCACCGAGATCGGCAACAGCAGGCGTACCAAGCGCCGAGACCACCTGATCGCTGCTAATGGATTGATTATTTTGCTGATTACTTATCCAGGATGAGACAATGTCACCCAGCCCGCCGCTTTGCAGTTTCTCCAGAAGCGCCTGTATTCCCCCCTGCTCGTTGACCCAGCTCAGGATAGCCTGATATTTACCCGCATCGCCGCTGAGTAGCGAACCGACCACATCATCGAAAAGCCCCATTTTCCACCTCGAATTACGCTAAAGAGAAGACGTAGTGAAGTATAGTTCGCGTACGCAAGGCATAAAAAAACGCCTGAAAAAATTCAGGCGTTTTTCGCGTTAATTCCCCGACGTCGAGGCTACGATACGGATTAGATATCGATGTTTGCCGCTTTCAGGGCATTCTCTTCGATAAACGCACGACGCGGCTCAACGGCATCACCCATCAGGGTGGTGAACAGCTGGTCAGCGGCAATCGCGTCTTTCACGGTAACGCGCAGCATGCGGCGGCTGTCCGGATCCATGGTGGTTTCCCACAGCTGTTCCGGGTTCATCTCGCCCAGACCTTTATAACGCTGAATCGCAAGACCACGGCGGGACTCTTTCACCAGCCAGTCCAGCGCCTGCTCGAAGCTAGCAACCGGCTGGCGGCGTTCGCCACGTTCAATGAACGCATCTTCTTCCACCAGACCACGCAGCTTCTCGCCCAGCGTGAAGATACGACGGTATTCAGCACCATTAACGAATTCGCTATCCAGCACGTAGTCGGTATCCACGCCGTGGGTACGCACGCGGATAATCGGCTCGAACTGCTGCTGTTCAGCATTGTGCTGAATATCAAACTTCCACAGGCTGCCGTGCTGCTCTTTTTCGTTCAGCTCGGTCACCAGCGCATTCACCCAACGGGTGACTTTCTGTTCGTCGGAGAGATCGGCCTCCACCAGCGTTGGCTGATAGATAAGCTCTTTCAGCAGCGCTTTCGGGAAGCGACGTTCCATACGATTGATCATTTTCTGGGTGGCATTGAATTCGGCAACCAGTTTTTCCAGCGGCTCGCCCGCTAACGCCGGAGCGCTGGCGTTGGTGTGCAGGGTTGCGCCATCAAGCGCAATGGAAATCTGGTACTGATCCATCGCTTCGTCGTCTTTGATGTACTGTTCCTGCTTGCCTTTCTTCACTTTGTACAGCGGTGGCTGCGCAATGTAGACATGGCCGCGTTCAACGATTTCCGGCATCTGACGGTAGAAGAAGGTCAACAGCAACGTACGAATGTGCGAGCCGTCGACGTCCGCATCGGTCATGATGATGATGCTGTGGTAACGCAGTTTGTCCGGGTTGTACTCGTCGCGACCGATGCCGCAGCCCAGCGCGGTAATCAGCGTCGCCACTTCCTGAGAAGAGAGCATCTTGTCGAAGCGCGCTTTCTCAACGTTGAGGATTTTACCCTTCAGCGGCAGAATCGCCTGGTTCTTACGGTTACGCCCCTGCTTCGCAGAGCCGCCCGCGGAGTCCCCTTCCACGAGGTACAGTTCAGACAGCGCCGGGTCGCGTTCCTGGCAGTCGGCCAGTTTGCCCGGCAGGCCAGCGAGGTCCAGCGCGCCTTTACGACGGGTCATTTCACGGGCTTTACGCGCCGCTTCACGGGCACGCGCCGCATCGATAATCTTGCCGACCACGATTTTCGCGTCGGACGGGTTTTCCAGCAGGTATTCGGCCAGCAGTTCGTTCATCTGCTGTTCAACCGCCGATTTCACCTCGGAGGAGACCAGCTTGTCTTTGGTCTGGGAGGAGAACTTCGGATCCGGCACCTTCACGGAAACCACCGCAATCAGGCCTTCACGGGCATCGTCACCGGTGGCGCTGACTTTGGCTTTTTTGCTGTAGCCTTCTTTGTCCATGTAGGCGTTCAGCGTACGGGTCATCGCCGCACGGAAGCCTGCAAGGTGGGTACCGCCATCACGCTGCGGAATGTTGTTGGTGAAGCAGTAGATGTTTTCCTGGAAACCATCGTTCCACTGCAGCGCCACTTCAACGCCGATACCGTCTTTTTCGGTAGAGAAATAGAAGATATTCGGGTGGATCGGCGTTTTGTTCTTGTTGAGGTACTCAACGAACGCCTTGATGCCGCCTTCGTAGTGGAAATGGTCTTCTTTGCCGTCACGCTTGTCGCGCAGACGGATGGACACGCCGGAGTTCAGGAACGACAGCTCGCGCAGACGTTTCGCCAGAATGTCATATTCGAATTCAGTGACGTTGGTGAAGGTTTCATAGCTCGGCCAGAAACGCACCATGGTACCGGTTTTTTCGGTATCTCCCGTGACCGCCAGCGGTGCCTGCGGCACGCCGTGCTCATAGATCTGACGGTGAATTTTGTTATCACGCTGGATAACCAGCTCCAGCTTCTGGGACAGGGCGTTAACAACCGAGACGCCCACGCCGTGCAGACCGCCGGACACTTTATAGGAGTTATCATCGAATTTACCGCCGGCGTGCAGCACGGTCATGATAACTTCCGCCGCGGAGACGCCCTCTTCCGGGTGAATCCCGGTAGGGATGCCGCGGCCATCATCCTGTACGGAGACGGAGTTGTCGCTGTGGATGGTGACGATGATATCTTTGCAGTAACCAGCGAGCGCTTCGTCGATAGCGTTATCCACAACCTCGAATACCATGTGGTGCAGACCGGTGCCGTCATCCGTGTCGCCGATATACATACCCGGGCGCTTACGCACCGCATCCAGCCCTTTCAGGACTTTGATACTGGAGGAGTCATAAGAATTCGACATCAACGTTTCTCGCTCATTTAATCTTGGGTTAATCCGTTATTTTACCCTTTTCCACGGTAAACATCTTCGAATTTTCATCCGACATGTCCAGAACGTGTTCAGCGCTAATGGCGCTGACGAAAACCTGAGACTGCGTGGCTTTTAAACGGCTGGCCAGCAGGCCACGCCGCGCGTCGTCAAGTTCCGAGGCAAAATCATCTATCAGGTACAGGCAGCGTCTGCCGCTCTCGCGGGTCAGAAACTCGCCCTGCGCCAGGCGTAGCGCGCACATCAGCAGCTTAAGCTGCCCGCGCGATAAGGTGTCTTCCACCGGCGCGCCGTCGGCGCGAATGCGGAAGTCCGCCTTGTGCGGGCCGTGTGCCGTGTAGGTCAGCATACGGTCGCGTTCGAAGTTTCTCTCCAGCACTTCGGCATAATCGGTTTCTTTCTCCCAGCCGCGCTGGAAGGAGAAAGTTAAAGAGAACTCCGGAAGAAATTGTTGGCAGGTATCGGCCATATCTTCGGCGATACCGGCGCTGTATTCCGCCCGCCAGCGGCTGATTTGCTCGGCCAGCGGGATAAGTTCGAGATCCCATGGACGCAACTGCGCGTAGCGGCTCACCTGGCGCAGCGCGGCATTGCGCTGCTTGAGCAACCGCTTCAGGTTGCTCCAGGCGTTGAAGAATCCGGCTTCGTTGTGGAAGCATCCCCAATCGAGGAACGCTCTTCTGTATTTGGGGCCGCCGTTGAGTAAAGTAAACCCCTCGGGCGTAATCAGTTGCATTGGCATCAACAGCGCCAGCTCGGCAACCTTGTGTCCGTCGGTGCCGTCGATGCGCACTTTGCTGTCACCCAGTTTGTCTTTGGTCAGGCCGATTGACGTTTCGCGCTCTGCGCCCTGTAAACGACCATGCAGCACGAAAGATTCCTGCTCGTGGCGAATCACGCGGCCAATCTGCAAACTGCGAAACGCCCGGCCATGGCCGAGCGTATAGATGGCTTCCAGCACGCTGGTTTTGCCGCTGCCATTGGCGCCAACCAGGAAATTAAAGCCGGGGGATAAAGCAAGATCCGCGTTTTCAATATTGCGAAAATCGCGGATCAACAGACGGGTGAGCGACATTACAGTCTCATTGGCATAACAACGTAAGCAGCACTCTGAGACGCCGCATCTTCAATCTGTACGCTGGACACGGAGTCAGTCAGCATGATGCGCACATTTTCGCACTTCAGCGCATTGAGCACGTCCAGTACGTAGCTGACGTTAAAACCGATTTCAAGCTCGGTTCCTGGATAGGTGACATCCAGGATCTCTTCCGCTTCTTCCTGTTCCGGGTTATTAGCGGTGATTTTCAGCTGGTTTTCGCTGACGTACAGGCGTACGCCGCGGAATTTCTCGTTCGAGAGAATCGCCGCGCGGGCAAAGGCCTGTTTGAGAATATCGCAGCCCGCTTCCAGATGTTTATCCGGGTTCTTCGGCAATACGCGGCGATAATCCGGGAAACGACCGTCAACCAGCTTGGAAGTAAAGATAAAGTCGCCAACGTGCGCACGGATGTTGTTGCTGCCGATCTGCACGCGCAGCGGCGTATCGCCACCGTCGAGCATACGCATCAGTTCAATGACGCCTTTACGCGGCACGATCACCGAATGGCTCGGCAGGGACTGGCCCACCGGCATAGAGCAGACCGCCAGGCGGTGGCCGTCGGTCGCCACGGTACGCAGCTCTTCGCCTTCGGTTTCGAACAGCATACCGTTTAAGTAATAACGCACATCCTGATGGGCCATCGAGAACTGGGTGGCTTCAATCAGGCGTTTCATTGTGGCCTGCGGCAGCGTGAATTCCACGTCGCTCTGCCAGTCGTCAAGGTTCGGGAAGTCGGCGGCAGGCAGCGTAGAAAGCGAGAAGCGGCTACGGCCAGAGCGCACCAGCATACGGTCGCCCTCCAGCTGGACGGCGATTTCCGCGCCTTCCGGCAAGCCGCGGCAAATATCGAAGAATTTACGCGCCGGGACGGTAGTCGCGCCCGGTTCATGTGCCTGCAGCAGCGCCACGCGCGCTACCATTTCCATTTCCAAATCGGTACCGGTCAGCGACAGCGTGCCGTCCGCGACCTGCAGCAACAGGTTACCCAGAATCGGCAATGTCGGACGCCCGCCTAACGGGCCACTCACCTGTTGTAACGGTTTTAATAAATGTTCACGTTCTACGGTAAATTTCATAGGATCACGACGACAATGTTCTGATTAAATTGGAAAAGTCTTCTTTGATATCGTGGCTTTCTTCACGCAGCTGTTCAATCTTACGGCAGGCGTGCAGCACGGTGGTATGGTCACGGCCACCAAACGCATCGCCAATCTCCGGCAGACTGTGGTTGGTGAGTTCTTTCGCCAACGCCATCGCCATCTGGCGCGGACGCGCTACCGAACGAGAACGTCGTTTGGAGAGCAGGTCCGCCACTTTAATTTTGTAGTACTCCGCCACCGTCTTCTGAATATTGTCGATGGTGACCAGCTTTTCCTGCAATGCCAGCAGGTCGCGCAGCGCTTCGCGCACGAAATCGATAGTGATCGCCCGGCCAGTAAAGTTGGCGTTGGCGATAACGCGGTTCAGTGCCCCTTCCAGCTCACGCACGTTAGAGCGTAGACGCTTGGCAATGAAGAACGCCACCTCACCGGGCAGACGAATGTCGTTTTCGTCGGCTTTTTTCATCAGGATAGCGACGCGGGTCTCAAGCTCAGGCGGTTCGATCGCCACCGTCAGGCCCCAGCCAAAGCGGGACTTCAGACGATCTTCTACACCGTTGATCTCTTTCGGATAGCGATCCGACGTGAGGATGATCTGTTGATTACCTTCCAACAGGGCGTTGAAGGTATGGAAGAACTCTTCCTGCGAGCGCTCTTTGTTGGCGAAGAATTGAATGTCATCGATCAGCAGCGCGTCAACGGAGCGGTAGTAGCGTTTAAACTCTTCGATCGCATTGTTTTGCAGGGCTTTTACCATGTCCTGGACAAAACGCTCGGAGTGCATATACACCACTTTGGCGTTCGGTTTACGGGCGATAATGCCGTTGCCCACCGCGTGCAGCAGGTGCGTTTTACCCAAACCGGTACCGCCGTACAGGAACAGCGGGTTATAAGCGCCGCCAGGGTTATCCGCCACCTGGCGCGCCGCCGCGCGGGCGAGCTGGTTCGATTTACCTTCGACGAAGTTATCAAAGGTGTGTTTAACGTTGACGTTGGAGCGGTAAGAAGGCTCAGCGGGCGCCGGGACGTTATCCCAACCTGCGCGCGGTGCCGGGGCGACGCGCGGCGCGTGCACCTGGGCGGTTTGCGCCGGAGCGCTGACGTTGGCCGTCTCTCTTAACGTTTGGGTCACGGGCTTGGTGCCCACCTCAAAACGCAGCTGCGGGGCATCCGCACCGCAGAAATCATTCAACAGACCGTTGATGTTATTGAGGTATTTATCTCTTACCCAATCAAGTACAAAACGATTTGGCGCGTACAAAGCCAGCGTGTTATCGCTCAGTTCCGCCTGCAAAGGGCGGATCCACATGCTGAATTCTGTGGCTGGTAACTCATCCTGCAATCGGGCAAGACATTGCTGCCAAAGCGAAAGTGACACGGCGGACTCCACTCGAAAAAAGTCGATACACATCATCCTCCAGGCAAACCTGCAGGCTACCTCCTGACGATCCTGCCGTCAGCGAAACGCAATGCTGTCGGGGAATCATTCAGCCGCTGCGCAAATGCAGCCCGAACGATGCTGTGTATAAGATTAAAAATTCGTGATTTTTGGCACACGTCGAAAAGACCCGATGCAAGCGGGTGACGCGCGAACCGCTATCTGCGGTTTTCAACGGCCTCTCTCAGACACTGTGCTGAAAGAACGCGGTTATTTTCCCCTTTTACGATCCACCGATCGCGATCGGGCCGAGGATCATAGCGTAAACTGCGCCAGAGATCTTCTGTTTCTCACAGATTCTTCCCGATTTATCCACAGGGAGGATCCAGAAGCGCTAAGTGTAAACGATCCCGGCAGAGAGAAGGCACGATTTCCTTCGCATATTGGAAAAATTAATGACTAGCGACAAATTTCTGCTTAAATGATCTAACAAAGATCCAGGATGATCCTTGCGCTTTAATCGGCAGCCCGTATAATCCCCCACCCGGCGTGTACCGCTCGAATTTCGGTGAGGGACGCTGCCCATTTGCCGGGCAAAAAACAGCGGTCAAACGCGGTTTTTTACGCGGTAAATAAGGAAAGAGAATTGACTCCGGAGTGTACAATTATTACAATCCGGCCTCTTTAATCACCCATGGCTTCGGCATCCGTCGTTCGATTTTCGTTCGGATATCCAATAAAGCCATTGAATTTATTCAAGTTTAGGTAGAAATCGCCATGAAACGCACTTTTCAACCGTCTGTACTGAAGCGCAACCGTTCTCACGGCTTCCGTGCTCGTATGGCTACTAAAAATGGTCGTCAGGTTCTGGCACGTCGTCGTGCTAAAGGCCGTTCTCGTCTGACCGTTTCCAAGTAATAAAGCTAACCCCTCGAGTGGTTAAGCTAGCATTTCCCAGGGAGTTACGTTTGTTAACTCCCAATCATTTCACATTCGTCTTCCAGCAGCCACAACGGGCTGGCACGCCGCAAATCACCATCCTCGGCCGCCTGAATTCGCTGGGGCATCCCCGCATCGGTCTTACCGTCGCCAAGAAAAACGTTAAACGCGCACATGAACGCAATCGGATTAAACGTCTGACGCGTGAAAGTTTTCGTTTGCGTCAACATGAACTCCCGCCAATGGATTTCGTGGTGGTGGCGAAGAAGGGGGTTGCCGACCTCGATAACCGTGCTCTCTCGGAAGCGTTGGAAAAGTTATGGCGCCGTCATTGTCGCCTGTATCCCGGCTCCTGATAGGCCTGATTCGGGTCTATCAGCGCCTGATTAGTCCGCTACTCGGGCCGCATTGCCGTTTCACGCCAACCTGTTCTCAATACGGAATTGAGGCATTGCGCAGGTTTGGAGTGATAAAAGGCAGTTGGTTGACAGTGAAACGCGTATTAAAATGCCACCCTTTACACCCTGGTGGTGACGACCCCGTCCCGCCTGGACCATTTGATACCAGAGAACACTAACGATGGATTCGCAACGCAATCTTCTTATCATCGCTTTGTTGTTCGTGTCTTTCATGATCTGGCAAGCCTGGGAGCAGGATAACAATCCTCAGACCCAGCAGCAGACCACGCAGACTACGACCACAGCAGCGGGTAGCGCCGCCGACCAGGGCGTACCGGCCAGTGGCCAAGGAAAACTGATTACGGTTAAAACTGATGTGCTTGAACTGACTATCAACACTCGCGGTGGTGATATTGAGCAAGCGCTGCTTCCGGCATACCCGAAAGCACTGAAGTCTAACGAACCGTTCCAGTTACTGGAAACCACGCCACAGTTCGTCTATCAGGCACAGAGCGGCTTAACCGGTCGTGACGGCCCGGACAACCCGGCTAACGGCCCGCGTCCGCTGTATAACGTCGATAAAGATGCGTTTGTACTGGCCGATGGTCAGAACGAAATCGTCATTCCGCTGACCTACACCGATAAAGCCGGTAACGTCTTCACCAAAACCTTCACCCTGAAACGCGGTGATTATGCGGTGAACGTGGGTTACGACGTGAAGAACGCCAGCGACAAACCGCTGGAAGTGTCTACCTTCGGTCAGCTGAAGCAGACTGCGGCCCTGCCTACTGCGCGTGATACGCAGACCGGCGGCCTGTCTACCATGCACACGTTCCGTGGCGCAGCGTATTCAACGTCTGACTCCAAGTACGAAAAATACAAATTCGATACCATCATCGATAACGAGAACCTGAACACCAACACTAAAAACGGTTGGGTTGCCATGCTGCAGCAGTACTTCACGACTGCATGGGTTCCAGAAAACAACGGTACGAATAACTTCTACACTGCCAACCTTGGTAACGGTGTAGTGGCTATCGGCTACAAATCTCAGCCGGTTCTGGTTCAACCAGGCCAGGCAGATAAGCTGAACAGCACCCTGTGGGTTGGCCCGGCAATTCAGGACAAAATGGCTGCCGTTGCGCCGCACCTTGACCTGACCGTTGACTACGGCTGGCTGTGGTTCATCTCTCAGCCGCTGTTCAAACTGCTGAAATGGATCCATAGCTTCCTGGGCAACTGGGGCTTCTCCATCATCGTTATCACCTTTATCGTTCGTGGCATCATGTACCCGCTGACCAAAGCGCAGTACACCTCCATGGCGAAGATGCGTATGCTGCAGCCTAAGATTCAGGCCATGCGTGAGCGTCTGGGCGATGACAAACAGCGTCAAAGCCAGGAAATGATGGCTCTGTATAAAGCTGAGAAGGTTAACCCGCTGGGTGGCTGCTTCCCGCTGATTATCCAGATGCCAATCTTCCTTGCGCTGTACTACATGCTGAGCGCCTCGGTTGAACTGCGTCATGCGCCGTTTATCCTGTGGATCCACGACCTGTCTGCACAAGACCCGTACTACATCCTGCCGATCATCATGGGCGCGACGATGTTCTTCATTCAGAAGATGTCTCCGACCACCGTGACCGACCCGATGCAGCAGAAGATCATGACCTTTATGCCGGTCATCTTCACGGTGTTCTTCCTGTGGTTCCCGTCTGGCCTGGTGGTTTACTATATCGTCAGCAACCTGGTCACCATTATTCAGCAGCAGCTGATCTACCGTGGTCTGGAAAAACGTGGCCTGCATAGCCGCGAGAAGAAAAAATCCTGATTCGGTGTTAAGCACAAGCTAAAATGGAAGGCGGTCGAATGACCGCCTTTTTTATTTGCATCACAGTTGAGAAAAACCATGAGCCAAAACGACACTATCGTCGCCCAGGCCACCCCACCGGGACGCGGTGGGGTGGGCATTCTGCGTATCTCCGGCCTGAAGGCGCGCGATGTGGCGCAGGCGGTGCTGGGCAAGCTGCCAAAGCCGCGCTATGCCGACTACCTGCCGTTTAAAGACGTCGACGGCAGCGCGCTGGATCAGGGCATTGCGCTGTGGTTCCCCGGCCCGAACTCCTTTACCGGTGAAGACGTGCTGGAGCTACAGGGCCACGGCGGCCCGGTGATCCTCGACCTGCTGCTGAAACGCATTCTGACGCTGCCGGGCGTGCGTATCGCCAACCCGGGAGAGTTCTCCGAGCGTGCGTTCCTCAACGATAAGCTCGACCTGGCGCAAGCTGAGGCGATTGCCGACCTGATTGACGCCAGCTCCGAGCAGGCGGCCCGCTCCGCGCTAAACTCGCTACAAGGTGCCTTCTCGGCACGTGTTAATCACCTTGTGGAAGCACTTACTCACCTGCGCATCTATGTGGAAGCGGCTATCGACTTCCCGGACGAAGAGATCGACTTCCTTTCCGACGGGAAAATCGAAGCACAGCTGAACGATGTGATTGCCGACCTCGACGCGGTGCGCGCCGAAGCGCGTCAGGGCAGTCTGCTGCGTGAAGGGATGAAGGTCGTGATTGCCGGTCGCCCGAACGCCGGGAAATCGAGCCTGCTGAACGCCCTGGCGGGCCGTGAAGCCGCGATTGTGACCGACATTGCCGGCACCACCCGCGACGTCCTGCGCGAGCACATCCACATCGACGGCATGCCGCTGCATATCATCGACACCGCGGGTCTGCGCGACGCTAACGATGAAGTGGAGCGTATCGGTATTGAGCGCGCGTGGCAGGAAATTGAGCAGGCCGACCGCGTGCTGTTTATGGTTGATGGCACCACCACCAGCGCCACCGACCCGGCGGAGATCTGGCCGGACTTTATCGCCCGTCTGCCGAAAAATCTGCCGATTACCGTAGTGCGTAACAAAGCGGATATTACCGGCGAGACGCTGGGTCTGAGCGAAGTGAATGACTACTCACTTGTGCGCCTCTCCGCGCGCACTGGCGAAGGCGTCGACGTACTGCGTAACCATCTCAAACAGAGTATGGGCTTCGAAAACAACATGGAAGGCGGCTTCCTGGCACGTCGTCGCCACCTGCAGGCGCTCTCCGACGCCGCTGAGCACCTTCAGCAGGGCAAGGCGCAGCTGTTAGGCGCGTGGGCCGGTGAGCTGCTGGCAGAAGAGCTGAGGCTGTCTCAGCAGTGCCTGAGCGAGATCACCGGGGAATTTACCTCCGACGATCTGCTGGGGCGGATTTTCTCCAGCTTCTGTATCGGCAAGTAAGCAATCAAACCCGAATTCGCGCCAGTGAATTCGGGTTTTTACTTTCCGTCTTCCAACTGCTAAAACCAGATAACCCCTCATTAAAAGGTTATCGAGATGGTCGCTGAATATACCTTAATCCCCACCGTTCCCTCCGCTGAGGACTTTTGCCGCCTGCGTAAAATTTCCGGCCTGTCCCCCCGCCCGCTGGATGCCGCAAAGGCCGGTCTGCCGCGCAGCTGCTACGGCGTGCATATCCTCTGGCAAGGTACGCCTGTCGGCATGGGTCGCATCGTTGGCGACGGCGCGCTGAACTTTGATATCGTAGACATCGCGGTGGACCCTGATCATCAGGGAAAAGGCCTGGGTCGGCAGATCATGGAAGCGCTCATCGCCTGGCTGGACGCTAACGCTTTTAAAGGCGCTTATGTGACTCTGGTGGCGGATGTTCCGGAGCTGTACGCCAAATTTGGCTTTGAATCTGTCCGTCCGGAAAGCGAAGGGATGGCGAGAGTCTGGAAGTAGATTTCCTTTCAGGCAATCACTGTTGTCCAAATGGCAACTCGTCGCCTCGCGCGACACCCCGTATGCTTAGCGCCACACTTTTTGTGAGGCCGCCATGACACGCTTTCTTCTTTGTAGTTTTGCCTTAGTTTTACTTTATCCCGCCGGTATCGATATGTACCTGGTCGGGTTGCCCCGCATTGCGGCTGATTTGCAGGCCAGCGAGGCGCAGCTGCATATCGCGTTTTCGGTCTATCTGGCGGGGATGGCGACCGCGATGCTGTTTGCCGGCAAGGTGGCCGACCAGTCCGGACGTAAACCCGTCGCCATTGTCGGTGCGCTGATTTACATCGCGGCTTCCGGCCTCTGCGCGTTAGCGGAGAGCGGCACGCCATTTCTGGTTGGTCGTTTTATTCAGGGTATCGGCGCAGGCTGCTGCTACGTGGTCGCATTCGCTATTCTGCGCGATACGCTCGACGATCGTCGCCGGGCCAAGGTGCTATCGCTGTTGAACGGCATTACCTGCATCGTGCCGGTACTGGCGCCAGTGATGGGGCATCTGATTATGCTCAAATATCCGTGGCAGAGCCTGTTCTACACCATGATTGGCATGGGCGTGGGCGTGTGTCTGCTGTCCGTGTTTATTCTGCGTGAGTCGCGCCCGAATGCGCTGGCTGCTTCTTCAAAATCCAACGATGGCGCCGAGTCGCTGGTAAACCGCTTTTTCCTCAGTCGTCTGGCGATAACCACCCTCAGCGTGTCGGTTATTCTGACCTTCGTGAATACTTCGCCGGTGCTGCTGATGGAAGTGATGGGCTTCGACCGCGGCGAATACGCGACGACCATGGCAATGACCGCAGGTATCAGCATGGCGGTCTCGTTCTCTACGCCGTTCGCTCTGAGCCTGTTTAAACCCCGCACCCTGATGCTCACCTCACAAGCGCTATTCATGGCTGCAGGCATTGTATTAATCCTTGCCACGACGCACGCATTCACCCTCTTTGGGCTGACCTTGATCTGTGCGGGCTTCTCGGTGGGATTCGGCGTGGCGATGAGCCAGGCGTTGGGTCCGTTCTCGCTGCGTGCAGGCGTCGCCAGCTCTGCGCTGGGTATTGCGCAGGTTTGCGGTTCGTCGCTGTGGATTTGGCTGGCGGCTATCCTCGGTATTGATGCGCTGAATATGCTGATCGGGATTCTGATTGGCTGTAGCATAGTGAGCATCATGCTGATTATCTCAGTTGCCCCTAACCGGTCCGCGCCTGCTCATGAAGAAATCGCTCACCAGTCTCGATCTTAATCTACTGCTCTGCCTGCAGCTCCTGATGCAGGAGCGCAGCGTCACCAAAACCGCCAAACGGATGAACGTCACGCCGTCGGCGGTGAGCAAGTCGCTGGCAAAGCTGAGGGCCTGGTTCGACGATCCGTTATTTGTGAACACCCCGCTAGGGCTGACGCCAACACCGCTGATGTTCAGCATGGAGCAGAGCCTGGCGGAGTGGATGCAGATGGGCAATCAGCTGCTCGATAAGCCGCATCATGAAACGCCGCGCGGGTTGAAATTCGATCTGGTGGCCGAGTCGCCGCTGATCATGATCATGTTCAACGCACTCTCCAGACAGATCTATCAACGTTATCCCCAGGCAACGATCAAAGTCCGTAGCTGGGACTATGATTCCCTGGATGCCATCATTCGCGGCGAAGTGGATATTGGCTTCACCGGCCGCGAAAGCCATCCACGATCCCGCGAACTGTTGAGTCTACTGCCGCTGTCGATCGACTACGAGGTGCTGTTTACCGATTTGCCGTGGGTGTGGTTGCGCGAGGATCATCCCGCACTACAGGAAGAGTGGAATCTGGAGACGTTTCTACGCTATCCGCACATCAGCATCTGCTGGGAACAGAGTGATACCTGGGCGCTGGATGATGTGCTCCAGGAAATGGGCCGTGAGCGCAATATCGCCCTAAGCCTGCCGGGGTTCGAACAGTCGCTGTTTATGGCCGCTCAGCCGGATCACACCATGCTGGCCACCGCGCCACGCTACTGCCAGTATTATAATCAGCTCCACCAGCTACCTCTGGTGGCCCGCCCTCTGCCTTTCGATGCTGCGCAACGGGACAAACTGCAGGTGCCGTTTACCCTACTCTGGCATAAACGAAATAGTCACAACCCGAAAATAATTTGGCTGCGCGAAACGCTTAAAGCCTTATATCTCGCTGTTTCCTGATGGATTATTCGTAAAAATAGTCCATTTCAGTTAGGGGAAAGTGTAAAAGTCTCGTAATACCCCTTTTCAATCGCATTTTTAGGCAGTAAAACCTGATCATCAGTGTCGTAAATGATACTCTCCTCATCACCACAGTCCATTAATCACGGAGCGAAAAATGGCGACGCACTTTGCAAGAGGGATCCTTAAGGACGGGCATCTACTATCGGTACGGTTGTCCTCCACCAGTCATAACATCGCACGCCAGCTGCCGGCACACCGCCGTACGCGCTATCTGGCTTCGCGCGCGCTGCTGGCCGAGCTGCTGTTTATGCTTTACGGCATCAGTGAATTACCGGAAATCGTTACGCCTGAAGACGGCAAACCGTATTTCAAAGATAGCCATCTACCTGATTTTTCCATCGCCTATGCGGGTAACATCGTCGGCGTCGCGCTGACCACCGAAGGGCACTGCGGTCTCGATATGGAGCTACTGCGCGTGCTGCGCAACACCCCGCAGGCCACCATCATGGAAAACTACCGTTTTACCAGTAATGAAAATCTGTGGATCAACAACCAGAATGATCCGCATGAAGCGCGTGCCCAGCTGATTACGCTGCGCCAGAGCGTGCTCAAAATGTCCGGCGACGTGCACCACGATTCCCCGCAAATGCTCCAGCTACTGCCGGGTTCCGGTCGCCTGCGTTCAGCCAATACTGACCATCTCGAAGCAATCTGCGATGCGGAAGACGTGCTGGTGTGGTCGCTATGCGCCTCGCCGGCGATTGAAAAGCTGAAAGTGTGGGAGTTCGACGGTAAATACGGCTGGCGCAGCCTGCCCGACGCGCAGACGCGAGCCAACGAACCGGCGGCGAGGTTGATGAGATTCACCAGCCTACCGGCAGAGAAAGCGCTTATACTCAACTGATTCGGCTGGAAAACAGCCTCATGATGCAAAGGAGTAGTCATGTCAGAAACGTTGAAAGTAGTTACGTTATTGGGAAGCCTGCGCAAAGGTTCATTCAACGGCATGGTGGCACGCACCCTGCCTAAGATCGCCCCGGCGGGTATGAGCGTTTCCGCGCTGCCGTCAATTGGCGATATTCCACTGTACGATGCCGATCTCCAGCAAGAAGAAGGCTTCCCGCAGAGCGTTGAAGCGCTGGCTGAGCAGATCCGCCAGGCCGATGGCGTGGTCATCGTCACCCCTGAATATAACTATTCCGTCCCGGGCGGGTTAAAGAACGCCATCGACTGGCTGTCGCGTCTGCCGGACCAGCCGCTGTCAGGTAAACCGGTGCTGATTCAGACCAGCTCAATGGGCGCTATCGGCGGCGCGCGCTGCCAGTATCACCTGCGTCAGATTCTGGTGTTCCTCGATGCGATGGTGATGAACAAGCCGGAGTTTATGGGCGGCGTGATTCAGAACAAAGTCGACCCGCAGCTGGGCGAAGTGATTGAGCAGGGAACGTTAGATCATTTGACCGGTCAGCTGACCGCATTTGGCGAGTATATTCAGCGCGTTAAAGCGTAAGTTCGTTAAAAACCCTCACCCCGATGGGGCGAGGGTTCATTTCATCAGTGTGCGTCAATAAACACAATCTTCAGCACAAACAGCAGTGCGACAACAATCACGCACGGGCTGAGGTCGCGGAAACGACCGGTACCGATTTTCATCACGCAGTAAGAGATAAAGCCCAGCGCGATACCTTCGGTAATGGAGAAGCTGAACGGCATCATTACGGCGGTAATAAACGCCGGAACGGCTTCGGTCAGGTCATCCCACTTCACGCGTGACAGGCTGGAGGTCATCAGCACCCCAACGTAGATCAGCGCGCCCGCGGCTGCGTAGCCCGGCACCATACCCGCCAGCGGCGACAGGAAAATCACCAACAGGAACAGAATGCCCACGACAACCGCCGTCAGGCCGGTACGGCCGCCTACGGAAACGCCGGAGGAAGATTCGATGTATGCCGTCACGGAAGAGGTACCGATAAAGGAACCGGCTACCGAGGAGACGCTATCGACAAACAGCGCCTGCTTCATGCGCGGGAATTTACCTTTCGCATCCGCCAGGCCTGCTTTATCGGTCACGCCGATCAGGGTACCGGAGGAGTCGAACAGGTTCACCAGCATGAAGGAGAAGATAACGCCCGCCAGACCGAGGTTAAACGACCCGGCCAGATCGACGTGGCCCACGACGGTAGTAATGCTCGGCGGCGCGGAGACAATACCGTTGTAATGCACATCGCCCAGCATCCAGCCCAGCAGAGTGGTCACGATGATAGAGACCAGCACCGCCGCGTGAATATTGCGCGAAGCCAGAATGGCGATAATAAAGAAGCCCAGCACACCCAGCAGCACGCTGTGTGAAGTCAGGTTACCAATGGAAACCAGCGTGTCCTGGTTTGCGACAATCACGCCCGCATTTTTCAGGCCCATCATGCCGATGAACAGACCAATACCGCTGGTGATACCGACGCGCAGGCTCACGGGGATATTGGCAATCATCCAGTAACGAACACGGAAAATGGTCAACAGCAACAGGCCGACAGCGCCCCAGAAAATGGCGCCCATGCCCACTTGCCACGGCAGCCCCATAGCCTGCACAACCACGAACGCGAAGAAGGCGTTCAGACCCATCGCTGGCGCCAGCGCCACCGGCAGGTTAGCAAATACGCCCATCAGGATACTGCCCAGCGCCGCAATCAGACAGGTGGTCACGAACACCGCGCTGGTGTCCATTCCGGCCACGCCAAGAATTTGCGGGTTTACAAAAACGATGTAGACCATCGTCAGGAAGGTGGTGAAACCGGCGATCACTTCGGTGCGTGCCGTCGTGCCGTGCTCGCGCAGTTTAAACACGCGCTCCAGTATCCCCTGGCCGGAAGCCGGGGTGGTGTGTTGTTGACTCATTATCAATTTCCGCAGACAAGGAAGGAAAATTCGTCGCTATCCTATACCAAAATGCGACAATAGGCGCGGTTGTGAGATGTTTTTTTTCATTGATTTTGCTTATACGGCAACGATTGCGTCTCTCAATTCAGCATTACGTAAACGTTAAACTTGTTAAAAAGGAAATGACATGTCCGGAGTTGAAGCGGTTTTTTTCGACTGTGACGGTACGCTGGTCGACAGCGAAGTAATCTGTTCACGGGCCTACGTCCACATGTTCAAAACATTTGGCATCACGCTCGATCTGGAAGAGATTTTTAAACGTTTCAAGGGCGTAAAGCTCTACGAGATTATTGACATTATCAACGCCGAGCACGGGGTGAACCTTGCCCGGGCGGATTTAGAACCGGTTTATCGCGCCGAGGTCGCACGCCTTTTCGACTCGGAGCTGGAGGTGATTGCCGGGGCTAACGCATTGGTCGATTCCGTTGCGATTCCGATGTGCATCGTGTCGAACGGCCCGGTCAGCAAAATGCAGCATTCGCTGGGCAAACTGGGCATGTTGCATTATTTCGAAAACAAACTGTTTAGCGGTTACGACATCCAGCGCTGGAAGCCGGACCCGGCGCTGATGCACCACGCGGCAAAAGCGATGAACGTAAACGTGGAGAACTGCATTCTGGTGGATGACTCCAGCGCAGGCGCGCAGTCAGGCATTGATGCGGGGATGGAAGTGTTCTATTTCTGCGCCGATCCGCACAATAAGCCGATTGACCACCCGAAGGTGACGACGTTTACCGATCTGGCGGAGCTGCCGGGACTGTGGAAGGCGCGCGGGTGGGATATTACGCGATAAGATAGCGCAACGCGCATGGATAGGCCGGATAGCGGCGCTTTGCGCCTTATCCGGCATTTCCGTTCAACGCCTCATCCGGCTACCTGTCACTTAAACAGTTTCTGCACAAACGTGGCGTAAGCCGGACGCCACACATCCATTTCATGGTTCAACCCCGGATAGACCGTGTAATCGAATTTAATACCTTTCTGCTCAAGCTCTTTCTTAAGACCCGCAATATCCGCCCCGGTGACGCTATCTTTCTCGCCCACCACAACGGTGAAATTACGCAGTTGTTTATTGATGGCCTGCGGATGATTGAACTGCGCCTCAACGCCAGCGTTCGGTACCGTTGTGGTTGTCACGCCGCTGAAGGTGGCCAGCCAGCCAAAACTGTCGAGATGATTCATTCCGGAGACCAGCGCCTGATATCCGCCTTGCGATAGCCCTGCCAACGCGCGGCCATCGGCATCCTTGCGGACATTAAAGCGCTCGCCGATCAGCGGAATAATATCGTGCATTAGCTCGTTGTCCGCCGCCTTCGCATTCAGCGGATAGAATGATTTCCTTCGCTCCTGCGGCGGGAAATTCTCGGCAACCGCTTCTGGTACGTCAGTTTCGGTATCCGGCACAACCACCAGCATAGGTTTGATTTTTCCCTCTGCCAGCAGGTTATCCATCATCTGCGGAATTCGCCCCTGGTCAATCGCCGACAGCCCGGTATCACCGAAGCCATGGTAGAAATAGAGTACCGGTAACGGCTCGCCGCTGCCGGTATATCCCGGCGGTGTCCAGACATAAACGCGGCGTTCGGCACTGAGCGCCGTCGAGTGATAGGTTAGCGTTCGCACATCACCATGCGCGACCGCACGATCGTCCAGAATGCTCCCCGGCACCAGAATCAGGCTGGTATTCACCTGTCGCTGCGGTTTTGGGTAACGACTGCCGGTATCAATCGAACGGAAACCATCGACATCAAAATAATACTCATACAGATTGGGCTTCAGGACATCGCTTCGCCACGTCCAGATCCCCTGCTCATCTTTGGTCATATCATGCGAGACAAAGCTGTCTGGCGTGGAGCCCGTTACAACGGACACCCGTTTTGCCGTTGGCGCGAACAGGCGGTAGGTGATGCTTTTGTCGGCATTAACCTGTGTGATGTATTGGCTGACGGGAATCGCCTGGCTCGGCGTAGCGGGTAACGGCGCGGCCACTGCAGATAAAGAGGCGCATCCCAGCACGCTGGAGATGAGAAAAGCTGCACAACTCAGTTGTCGTTTCACGTTATTTCCTTATCCATGTTTGAAGCAGAACGTTCAGGGTAACCGGGATAGGGAAACGCGCGGTGTGATATTCCGCCAGTTTTACGGGCAATAGCGCTAAGAGCTAAAGCCAGAAAGCAAAAACCTGCCGCTTCAGCGAAGACGACAGGTTTTGTGGCGCAGAATTCAGCGATTACTCTTTCGGATCTTTGCCCGCCAGCAGCTTATCCAGCTCATCGCCGCCCACGTGACGGAAATCCTGCCCCTTCACGAAGTAGAAGATGTATTCGCAGATATTCTGGCAGCGGTCGCCGATACGCTCGATAGAGCGCGCGCAGAACAGCGCGGTCAGCACGCTTGGAATGGTGCGCGAGTCTTCCATCATGTAGGTCATCAGCTGACGCACGATGCCTTCATATTCCTGGTCAACTTTCTTGTCTTCACGGTAAATACGCACCGCTTCGTCGAGATCCATGCGCGCGAACGCATCCAACACGTCGTGCAGCATCTGCACGGTGTGGCGGCCCAGCGACTCCAGGCTGACCAGCAGCGGCTGGTGCTGCTGGGAGAATTTCTCCAGCGCAGTGCGGCAAATTTTATCCGCCACGTCGCCAATACGTTCCAGCTCGGCGATGGTTTTAATAATCGCCATCACCAGGCGCAGGTCGCTGGCGGTTGGCTGACGCTTGGCGATGATGCGCACGCAGGCTTCGTCGATCGCCACTTCCATCATGTTGACGTTCTTATCGCCTTCAATGACGCGCTTCGCCAGCTCGCTATCCTGGTTGTGCATCGCGGTAATGGCATCAGAAAGCTGCTGCTCAACCATGCCGCCCATGGTCATCACCTGGGTACGAATGCTCTCCAGTTCTGCGTTGAACTGGCCGGAAATATGTTTATTAAGGTTCAGATTGTCCACAACGCGCTCCTGAATCAACCGTAACGACCGGTGATGTAATCTTCTGTTTGTTTCTTCGCGGGCTTGGTGAACAGATCGTCCGTGTTGCTGAACTCAATCAACTCGCCCAGGTACATAAACGCCGTGTGGTCGGAACAACGTGCAGCCTGCTGCATGTTGTGGGTCACGATAACGACGGTGTAATCCTCTTTCAGCTCGGTGATCAGCTCTTCGATACGCCCGGTGGAGATCGGGTCAAGGGCTGAACACGGCTCATCCAGCAGCAAAACTTCCGGGCGAATCGCGATACCGCGCGCGATGCACAGACGCTGCTGCTGACCACCAGAGAGAGAGTACCCGCTCTGGTGCAGTTTATCTTTGGTTTCATTCCATAATGCGGCCTTGGTCAAGGCCCACTGCACGCGTTCATCCATGTCGGTACGCGACAGTTTTTCAAACAGACGCACGCCAAAAGCAATGTTGTCGTAGATAGACATCGGGAACGGCGTCGGCTTCTGGAACACCATCCCAACCTTGGCGCGCAGCAGCGCGATATCCTGGGTGTTGGTGAGAATATTGTCGCCATCCAGCAGGATTTCGCCTTCCGCCCGCTGCTCCGGGTACAGCTCAAACATCTTGTTGAAGGTACGCAGCAGCGTTGATTTACCACAGCCCGACGGGCCGATAAACGCCGTCACCTGGTTTTTGGCGATATCCAGGTTGATGTTCTTCAGGGCATGGAATTTGCCGTAGTAGAAGTTCAGGTCACGAACTGAAATTTTACCCGGAGTTGTGTTAACCATACTCATCTCAATCTCTTCCTCATCCAGCGCCGCCGTCGTTGGCCGCGCCGTAAAAAATTAACCGTGTTTCTTCTTCGCGAAAATAACGCGCGCCAGAATGTTCAGCAGCAATACGCACAGCGTGATAATCAGCACCCCGGCCCAGGCCAGTTGCTGCCACTCCGCAAACGGGCTCATCGCAAATTTAAAGATGGTCACCGGCAGGTTGGCGATAGGCTGCATCATGTCGGTGCTCCAGAACTGGTTCGAGAGCGCGGTGAACAGCAGCGGCGCCGTTTCGCCGGCGATACGCGCAATAGCCAGCAGGATACCGGTCATAATTCCGGAGATAGAGGCTTTCAGCGTAATCGCGGAGATCATCTTCCACTTCGGCGTACCCAGCGCATAAGCGGCTTCGCGCAGGCTATCCGGCACCAGCTTGAGCATGTTTTCAGTGGTACGAATAACGATCGGTACCTGCAGCAGCGCCAGCGCAATCACGCCTGCCCAACCGGAGAAGTGCTGCATTTGCGCCACGACGATGGTGTAGACGAACAGGCCCACGACGATCGACGGTGCGGAAAGCAGAATGTCGTTAATAAAGCGAATGACTTCGGCGAGCCAGGATTTACGGCCATACTCGGCCAGGTAAATACCCGCCATAATGCCCAGCGGCGTACCAAACACGGTCGCCCACAAAATCAGCAGGCCGCTGCCCGCCAGGGCATTCGCCAGACCGCCGCCTGCGGTATTTGGCGGTGGCGTCATTTCGGTAAACAGCGCCAGGGACATCCCGTCGATACCACGAGTGATGGTCGCCATCAGGATCCACACCAGCCAGAACAGGCCGAAGATCATGGTCGCCATCGACAGCGTCAGCGCGATACGGTTCTTCATGCGGCGTCTGGCCTGCATTTTGCGACGGGACTCAGCCAGCGCAGCGGTGTTTTGCATTTCCAGCGTTGCCATTAGCGTGCCCCCTCATTCTTCGCCAGACGCATAATCATGAACTTCGATGCCGCCAGCACGATAAAGGTAATCGCAAACAGGATCAGACCCAGTTCCATCAGCGCAGAGACATGCAGGCCGGATTCCGCTTCGGCGAATTCATTCGCCAACGCGGAGGTAATGCTGTTACCCGGCATATACAGAGACGCGCTGTCGAGCTGGTAGGTGTTGCCGATGATAAAGGTGACCGCCATGGTTTCACCCAGCGCGCGGCCCAGGCCGAGCATCACGCCGCCGATCACGCCATTTTTGGTGAACGGCAAGACGATACGCCAGATAACTTCCCAGGTGGTGCAGCCAATGCCGTAGGCCGACTCTTTCATCATCACCGGGGTTTGTTCGAACACATCACGCATTACGGCGGAGATATAGGGGATGATCATGATGGCGAGGATAACCCCAGCCGCCAGGATACCGATACCAAAGGCCGGGCCGGAGAACAGCGCGCCGACAAACGGGATGTTAGAAAGGATATTGCCGACCGGCTCCTGGAAGTAGGTCGCGAACAGCGGCGCGAAGATAAACAGACCCCACATGCCGTAAACGATACTGGGAATGGCCGCCAGCAGTTCAATCGCGATACCTAATGGGCGTTTAAGCCAGTTTGGCGCCAGTTCGGTCAGGAAGAGAGCGATGCCGAAACTCACCGGAACGGCGATCAGCAGGGCGATAACGGAGGTCACGAGCGTACCGTAAATCGGTACCAGCGCGCCGTAAATGTCGTTAGGCGCATCCCACTCTTTGGTCCACAGGAAGGCGAAGCCGAACTTCTCCATACTGGGCCACGAGGAGATAACGAGAGAGACGATAATCCCGCCCAACATCAATAGCACAATCAGCGCAGCCAGTCTTACCAGCGCGCTGAATATCATGTCACCCTTTTTACCCGGTGGGTTAAAAGCAGGCTTAGTTGCAGCCATAAATCACTCTTTCCAGTTTAAAATCCGCCACGACGTTTACACGTTGCCCGGCGTTCCCGCCGGGCGACCGTAATCAGTACAGCGCTTTACCGCTGCTGTCTTTTACGTTGGTCTTCCATGCAGCACGCACCTGCTCAACCACGCTTTCCGGCAGAGAAGCATAATCAAGCTCGTTCGCCTGCTTGCCGCCGTTTTTGTATGCCCAGTCAAAGAACTTCAGCACTTCAGCACCCTGCTCAGGTTTCTTCTGCTCTTTGTGCACCAGGATAAAGGTGGTGGAGGTAATCGGCCACGCGTTGTCACCCTTCTGGTTAGTCAGGTCCTGCGCGAAAGATTTGCTCCAGTCAACGCCCTTAGCGGCGTTAGCGAAGTTATCTTCGGTCGGGCTAACCGGTTTGCCGTCGGCAGAAACCAGTTTGGTGTAAGCCAGGTTGTTCTGCTTGGCGTAAGCGTATTCAACGTAGCCGATAGAGCCAGGCAGACGCTGTACGAACGCCGCGATACCGTCATTCCCTTTACCGCCCAGGCCGGTCGGCCAGTTTACGGTAGAGCCTGCGCCAATTTTCGATTTCCACTCTTCGTTCACTTTAGACAGGTAGCTGGTGAACACGAAGGAAGTACCGGAACCATCAGCACGACGCACAACGGCGATGTTCTGAGAAGGTAGCTTAACGCCTGGGTTCAGTTTGGTGATGGCTTCGTCATCCCACTTCTTGATTTTACCCAGGTAGATGTCGCCCAGCGTTTTACCGTCAAGCACCAGCTCGCCGGATTTCAGGCCAGGGATGTTAACGGCCAGCACCACACCGCCGATGACAGTCGGGAACTGGAACAGGCCTTCCTGAGCCAGTTTTTCGTCAGACAGCGGTGCATCGGATGCGCCGAAATCGACGGTGTTAGCGGTAATTTGTTTTACGCCACCGGAGGAGCCGATACCCTGGTAATTGACTTTATTACCGGTTTCTTTGTTGTAGGTATCCGCCCATTTGGCATACACCGGCGCAGGGAAAGTTGCACCCGCGCCTGTCAGGCTTGCCGCTGCAAATGCAGAGAAAGCGCTCATCGATAAGGTCGCGGCGACAACAGTTGCGACAGTGGTACGCATAACTTTCATAATGTCTCCTGCAAGAATCCGTAAATGATTGTTTAGTGGCTACGATGAGCAAAATAGGACAATCAGGTGACAGTTATATGTAAGGTTTATGACAGTTTGATGACACAGAAAAATCAGATGTAACAGAAGTGAAATTTGAGCGGCCGCGAAGGCGGCCGTGAGGGGTTTAGTTCTTGATTTCCATAGTAATCGTAGCGTTTGCGCTAAATGTACCTGGCTGCGGGCGGGTTCCCGTCGCACTGGCAGGCGCGGCGAAAAAATTAAACTCGCCATTCTCCACGCCCAGACGAGAGCGGGTTCCCATGTCGGTTTCCATCCGCCCACCGTTCACATCCACTTCTTTATTATATTCATCGTAAACTTTGATACCGACATCGGCATTCGTCGTCTCAATGACGGTTGGCAACGATCCCACCTGTGTGGCATGTAATGAAACTTCCACATCCTGCCCGGAAGACATCCCCGTACAGGAGACAGAAACCGATATCGGTACTTTCCGATCCGTCAACGCCGCCCCTGGCGTAGAGGAAAATGCGGAGGCAGGGATTTTACTAAAATCAACTTCAATCACCTGGCCACCATTAATGGTACATTCCTGGGGCGCAGTAATATCACCAGCAATATACACATCCGCCAGGGGTTGTGACTCGTCAATGGCTACAGTGGAACTTACGGTACCGTACAAACGGGCAATCAGCGTTTGTGGAATAGTGATCGTACCGATGAAAGGTTCTTTGATGTAAAAATAGATCGTTGCTTTGGTGCCACTATCAAAGGTTATGCCGCCGGCTAATGTATTGCATTTATAATCTTCCGGTGGAGAGTTCGGTTGATCGGTAAAGGGAGCATTAACAAATCCACGCCCATAAATTTCAATAGATAACCCTACATCAAGATATTCATCAAGGTTGTAATAGCTCACACCAGACCGCTTTGCGGTAGCCGTTAATGCCGAACTCATCTGTGCTGTATAATAAAGATTACTCAGTGAGCCTGTTGTTCCGGTTCGGCATTCACACTTACCCGGATATCTGTCCGAGTTAGAGGTTTCATAGTTAACTGTTGTTCCCGCCCTATTTTGTATTGCTGTTATCGTTTTACCATAAAATGGCAGCACACTGTGGTGAGCGCCATTGGTGGCAGTGCACATCCCACTGTTAGCAGCCCATGCCGGTATAGAAGCGATGACTCCGGCGCTCAACAATCCCAGGAACATTACTTTTTTCATCATTAATTCCATTTAATGGCACTCCACACCAAGCTGCATTAACTCGGCATTCTGTGGCTTATTGTTCAATGAATATTTAGCGGTACATTTTTCTGCGACATTATTTCCCCAGGTCAGCGTAAACGCCCCCGACTCCGGCATCCCCGACAAATAGAGTTCGCCATTATCGCCAACGATGCCGGTCACCGTTCCCGAATCGAGCTCCGCCGACGCCATTGCGCCAAATGGCGCAGGCTTGCCATTTGCCTGAGTCACATTAAACAGCACACGATAACCAACATGCGTCACAAACGCCGCTTTCACTACCGCGCCGCGCGTTGGGACCAGGTTCACCACGGTGTTATCCAGCTCAATATTGGCTTTGGCAAAATAATTACTGTCAATCGCCACACGGTTTTCATCGTAAGGGTTGAGCTGCGTTTTCACCGTATACCCACGCCAGTCGGTAGAGACCCCGGTCGCATTTTCAACCGATAGCCCATCTGCACCCGGCGCTTCCACCAGCGCGACCGTTTCCCCCAACTCCTGAGAGAAGGTTACGCCGTCGCCATGAACCAAAATACCGCCACGCGCGCCATAATTCAGGCGCTGCGAATCACGGCTCCAGGCGTAGCCGCCGTTTACCGAACCATAAGTACCGTCATATCCCATACTGGCATTACCACTGTAGGTATCTTCCGGCGTACTCATCCATGATTCCTGTACGTTATAAGAAAGGTTGTTCCCTTCCAGTAACGTACCGCCGACACCAGCCTGCATCGTGCTGTCGTTATGGTTGTTCTGCGTCATCGAGTAGTTGACGTAGCTATTTTCCATCCAGCCGGAGAGCGGAATAGACACTGATAACATGAAGACCTGTTCATGATTGTTGTCGTCGTTGTTATCATCATCGTCATAATGGTCATTGCCATAATAACGGTTGATGGAATCGGTGTAGTTCCACGACACATTCCAGGATATCTGTCGCCAGTTATTGCTGTAACCCAGTTGAACCAGGCGTTCAACTTCATCGGTCTGCCAGTATTCCTGGCGACTGACCGTCAGATAAATATTCCCCCAGCCGCGACCAAACGACTGCGTCCAGGTCCCTTCCACACGGCTTCGTCGGTTACCGGTCACCCAGAAATCAGAACTATTATCCTGCCGAGACGCCCACTCATCGAGGGTGTAGTAGCCTTCCGTTGAATAGCGGTACCCCACCAGACGGAAATTCGTGTCGGTATCATCAAAACGTTTGGAATACAGGAAACGGTATGACTGGCCGCTTTCATCATCGCCATCATCAAAGTGCGAGCGCGCATGAGTCATATCAACGGATACGGCGCCAAACGATCCCATATCTTTACCCATGCCGAACGCTGCGGAGGCATAGTCATTCGCTATCTGCGTCCCACCATAGAGTGTGAGGCCCCACGGCAAACCACGCAGCACCTGCGCCTGAATAACATTGGGAGTAAATCCGCTTTCATCGCGCATTTCCCCCACGCTGATATCAAAGTCAGTCTGACCTTCACGTTTGAGAACCGCCAGTGATGCATATGGCTGGGTAAAGTGCTGCTCGCTACCATCCTCTTCTTTGATGGTCACATCGAGGTCGCCGCCACCGCTGGTGGTATTCAGATCGGTGATTTCGAAAGCGCCTTGCGGCACTGCCGATTGATAAATGACATATTTATTCTGTCGGATAATCACGGTGGCATTACTTTTCGCCACCCCGCGCACCACTGGCGCAAAACCATTCTGACTCGACGGTAACATATCGTCATCGGTGTATAACCTGACACCACGGATCTGGGTGCCGTCAAACACATCACTCGCTGTCCAGGTGTCGCCGACCATAATCTGGCTGCGCAGCGCGGCAATATCCCGCTGGACGTAACTACTAATTGAATGGTATTCCGTATTGCTGCCCGTCGCGCTCAGCGTGCTGTAGTTACGCAACCGCCAGGCGCCCAGGTTAATTCCGTTACGCAAGTTCAGATAATAAGTATCATCCTCTTCGGAGTCGTAATTCGACTCCATGGTATGCGTGCCGGAAAAATCATAGTTGACCATCATCGCGTTAATGCCCTCATCCCAACGGGAGGGGCTGATGTAGTCATACGCCGCAGTATTCAAATAAATCTGTGGAATGGAAATATTTAGCGCTAACTTATTGGCATCAAATGACCAGATAGCACCATCAATTAATGGAACAGGATTTACACAAGCTTTATTATCGACAGTCTGCAATGATTTTACTGCATCAACTTTGACACCATACGAGGATAAAGCATCCTTAATAGCGACAAAACAGGGATGTAGTTCAGCATCTGGTTTATCCTGCACAAATTTGACATCCCGGCGCTCAAACAGCTTCCCGTTAACGATAATATCGACCTTATAATCGCCAGGCGGGAGCGTATTCGAACGGTTGAACTGACGAATATCAACATCGACCGGATGATCGATTTCTAAAAGCTTTGGATTAAACAGACTGTCTCTGGCAAAAGCATGGGTAGCAACTCCCAGACAGGCGCTCGAAACCAGCGCGAGACAAAGACGCGAACGCATCATCGAGATATCCTTATCGGGAGGTTAAAGTGCTTGTTTTACTGGTTCGCTAATCGCGCCATAATCATTAATAAAGCGCCAGACTACAGAATGACCGGAAACGCCTGCAGGTAAATCCAGCGTCAGTGTTTCAAAAGGGCGAATCATATTAAGAGGAATGTTTTTACCATCAATAACAACGTCCATAAT